>DATGUS010000047.1:0-6253 GCA_035301245.1 Alloiococcus sp.
GTGCTTGCTTCATCAAATGAATCATCTAACGGCGGTAACTTCACCGCTTCTTCGTAACTAATAGTGTATTCTTCAACTAAATAATTGAGTTGGTAATCTAAGTTCACTTCTAGTTTAGACTGTTTCACTTCCGCTTTATTCTGGTCTGATTGCAGTTTTTGAAGATCTGTTTGGTGATTCTTCATTGTCTGCTCTAGTTCTGTTAATGTATTTGAGACAGCATTCACTTCATCACGAAGCGTCTGGTCTTCTAACTTCAATGAATCATACGTCTCATTCATCTGATTCAGTTGTTCTCTTAATTCTTCTTCAGATCCTAATGATTCTTCTGATTGATACGTTTCAATATCGGTTTCCAGGCGTTTTAAGTGTGCTTGTCCATTTTCATATTGATCGGTTAAGTTGGATAACGTCGCTTCATTAGACACTAATTGCTCTCTTGCTTCAGCTAATCGACCGGTAACTTCTTCAATTCGACCTAACAGTTCTTCTTGCTTGTTGGAAGAGTCTTTCTTCGCTTCAGTTAAGTCCTTCATTTCGCTATTAATCAATTCAATCTTTTGTGAGACTTCTGCTTTTTCTTTGGCTAATGATTTTAGTCGCTCTGCAGCCTCTTCATGTTCACGGTTCATTTCATTGAATTCAAAGTCATTAGCTTTCAGTTGTTTTGCTAACTGATCAACAGAGTCATTTATATAATTGACTTCGTTCTTTAAGTCATTTTCGATATAACGTTTGTCTTCACCAGCTGTTTTGATCTCTTCTAATCGGTCTGACAACTCACTTTGTTCATTTAATGAATCTTCTAAACCTTTTTGGGCCACTTGAATTTGTTTGGTTAACGCTCGAATAGTCTTTTCGAGTTGTTCTAGTTCTTCTTTTTGAGTAAAAATGTGCGCATTATTTGAACGACTGCCACCTCCGGTCATCGATCCCCCGGCGTTCATCACATTACCATCAAGACTAACAACACGATGCCTAAAGTTAATAGAACGGGCAATTTGGTTTGCTGAGTTCAAGTCTTCAGCGACTAATGTGTGGCCCAGTAAGTTCTCAATGATATTCGATACATGCTTATTGTAATTAATTAACTCGCTCGCTACACCGATAAATCCTGATTGTGACTGCGCAGTGCGCAATGTTTGCTGCTGAACGTAGCGTGGTTTAATAGTCGTCAGTGGTAAAAAAGTTGCTCGACCTGAGCGGTGTTTCTTCAAATACTGAATGGCTTCACGCCCTGCACGTTCATCTTCTACAACAATAAACTGGCTGTTAGAGCCGAGTACGGTATCGATTGCTTCTAAGTACTCTGCAGGAATCTTAATTAAGTCAGCTACTGTACCAACGATGCCGTTTAGTTGCTGTTTATTTTGCATAATTTCTTTTACACCAGCAAAGTAGCCTGCATAGTTATCCTGCATTTGTTTTAAACTTGAGTATCTTGCTTTGGATCGTTCATATTTATTTTTTATTTCTTGTAATTCTTGCTGTTTTTGTTGGAAAGTCTGATCAACAGCTTGTTTTTTCTGAGCCATTTTCTGGTAATTAGATAGTAAACTTTCTAGCTCGACACTTACTGTCTCTAGTTTAGCTTGTTTATCTTCTAGCTCTTTTGTTTCTTCAGATAATTGCTCCTGTAGCTCTGATTTCTTTTGTTTTAAACGTTTTAGTTGGACATCATCTTTATGCGCACGCTGTTTGAGGGATTGCTCTTCGTTATTTAAAGACGCTTTTGACTGCATCCACTCAATGTACTCTGCTCTTAACGCTTCAATTCGTTCATCGGTGCCTTCTTGTAAGTAACCAAGACGTTCTTTCTTGTCATTCAATTCAGTCTTAATAGATACAACAGTTTCTTTTAATGTTTTAACCGTTTCTTGTTTCTCATTGATCTGAACAGTCAAGCTATTTAAGCGCTCAGTTTGTTCGGCAATACTTTGACGCTTAGATGTTAAGAATTCCTCTTTATGTTTCGCTTTTTCATGGCGAATGGCTAAAGCTGATTCCGTTCGTTCAATTGACTGAACAAGTTCTAAGATTTGGTTCTGAAGGTCTTCACGCTTACTTGTTAAGGCTTGTGATTTATCTTTTAGAGCAGTCTCTTTTTCAGACTCTTGAGACATTGCTTGATTAAGCTCATCAATTTGCTTACCTAACTCTTGAAGCATGAGAGACGTTTCTTTTAAGTCATCTGAATATTGATTAATTTTCATCACCGATAAGCCCACGTCGGTATCTGTTAAATCTTCTTTTAATTTAACATAGTGGTTAGCTCGTTCAGCTTGTTCTCTTAGCGGTTCAACTTGTGATTCTAATTCATATAAAATGTCTTGCACACGATCTAAGTTGCCTTGTGTGTCTTCTAGCTTGCGTTTTGCTTCTTGCTTTTGCATTTTATATTTAAAAACACCAGCTGCTTCTTCAAAAATGGCACGGCGGTCTTCTGGTTTTGAATTAAAGATAGATTCTACTTGACCTTGTGAAATAATCGAAAACGACTCTTTACCTAAACCAGAGTCCATAAATAACTCAACAATATCTTTTAATCGGCAAGCTTGTTTATTAATAAAGTAATCCGAATCACCATTCCGATTCAGACGACGACTGATGCTAACTTCATCAAAATCAATCGGCAAGAAGCCCGTTGAATTATCTAAGATCAATGTCACTTCCGCAATGTTCATCGGCTTACGCTTGCTGGTTCCAGAGAAAATCACATCATTCATGCGACCACCTCGTAAACTTTTGGCAGATTGCTCGCCCATGACCCAGCGAATGGCTTCAATAACATTGGACTTCCCGCTACCGTTCGGGCCAACGACAGCCGTTACCCCTTTATTAAATTCAATAATGGTTGGATCGGCAAAAGACTTAAATCCTTTTACCTTTAATGTTTTTAATTGCACTCGGCAATACCCCTTTTACGCACAAACGCTTATCTGTTACTTGAACAGATAAGCATCTTCACTAATTCCTTAACTTAATTGTTCTAACGCTTTTTTAGCAGCTTGTTGTTCTGCTCTCTTTTTGGAATTTCCTACTCCAATCCCGTATGAATCGCCTTCTACTGTAACTTCAACAGTAAATTCACGTTTATGATCAGGACCTGTTGTATTAATTACTTGATAGTTAATCTGTACTTCACCATTGCGTTGCATTAACTCCTGCAGAGCTGTTTTAAAATCCATCCCATGAGAAAAATCATCATTATCAATTCTTGGAAATAAGACTTGGCTAATGAATCGTCTCGCCTCATCCATTCCTAAATCTTGGAAAATGGCTCCGGTGAAGGCTTCAAATACGTCACACAATAGTGCCGGTCGGGTTCGGCCATTCATCATTTCTTCGCCCTTACCTAAACGGATAAACTGTGCTAAGTCGCACTCTAATGTTAACTGGGCAAGACTCTCTTCACGAACAGAAGCAGCTCGCATTCGTGTTAACTGTCCTTCAGGTAATTCTGGGAACTTATTGTATAGATATTCCGACGTACACAGTTCAACGACTGCATCGCCTAAAAATTCCAATCGTTCCAGATTTTTCACTTCATTTTTTCGATGATCATTCGCATAGGATGAATGTGTAAAAGCTTCAATCAAGAGCTCATCATCATGAAATACAAGATTAAATTCATCTTTGATATGTTTTTTTAATTTGGCTAACATTACATTCTTCCTCCTACGCATACTCATCAAGTATTATACCGAAAAATCCAGTATAAATAAAATATTTAGTCATCTAAATTATTAAAATATAAGTCCTTTTAGCGAATTAGCTTAAGGTCTATGATAAAACAAAAAAGCTAAGAAGATATGAGGTAACTAATGTGCCCCTCAAATATCCTAGCTTTTTCGTGTTGACTATCGTCGAAATGGTATGAAGTTTTACTTACTGTACTAGTTCTAGTGGTGAGTCAATTTGTTCGTCTACTGTTTCACCTGAAAAGAATGAGAAGATTGTTTCAACAGCGATTTTACCCATTTCATATGGTTTTTGTGCTACTGTTGCATCTAATCCGCCTGCTTCAACTGATTCTAGAGCATCCTCGTTACCGTCAAAACCAATAACAATTATGTCATCTTCTAAACCTGCTGACTGGATAGCTTCTAAAGCACCTAAAGCCATTTCGTCGTTTTGAGCGAATACTGCTTGGATGTCACTGTTTGATTGAAGCATATCTTCCATTACAGATAAACCTTCTGCACGGTTGAAGTTTGCTGATTGACTATCTAAAATTTCTAATTGATCGTTTGCGATTGACTCGAAACCTTCACCACGTTCGTTTGCAGCTGAAGTTCCTGGTACACCTTCTAATTGAACAACTTTTCCACCTTCACCGATTTGTTCAACAATGTATTCTGCTGCCATTTCGCCACCAGATACGTTGTTTGAAGCAATGTATGATAACACTGTACCGCCATCTGAAGAACGGTCTAAGGTAATAACTGGAATGTTTGCTGAGTTTGCAGCTTCAACTGATGATTGAATCGCCGCTGAATCAACAGGGTTAATAACTAATACATCAACGTCTTGTTGAATTAAGTCATCGATGTCATTACTTTGAGTTGATGAGTCATCTTGAGCATCTGATACTCGGACAGTTGCGCCTTCAGCTTCAGCTGTCTCTTGGATTCCTTGACGAATATCATCAAAGAATGGGTTGTTTAATGTTGAAACTGATACGCCAATTGTGATTTCTTCTGGACTTAGTTCTGCTTCTGGACTATCTACATCAGCGTTATCGCCACTGCCTGTATCTAAACCACCACATGCTACTAAAAATCCTACACATAATAGGGTAATAAAACTAAATAATTTCTTCATTATTTTACTCCTTCATATTATACTTTTTCGATAAAATTTTCGCTGTTTTTCTGACAATGCTTCTTAATTTCGACGTCATCAACGTTATTCAAAACTTTCAACGACTGTCTAACTTATACCATTCGACTTTGAAAATATTTTATTCTTTATCGCCACGGTCAAGTAATACGGCAATAAGGATGACGATACCTCGAATGACTTGTTGATAGAAACTTGATACACCTAAAATGTTTAAACCGTTGTTTAATGTGCCGATAATTAATGCACCAACCAATGTTCCGAACAAGCGACCTTTACCACCTGATAGACTAGTGCCACCGATAACTACGGCAGCAATCGCATCTAGCTCATACGATGTCCCGGCAGTTGGTTGTGCTGAATTCAAACGTGATACTAAAATTAAACCAGCTAACGCTGACATCATCCCAGAGATTGTATACACCCACATTTTCACGCGGTCTGTACGAATACCTGCGATGTGTGCAGCTTCTTCATTACCGCCAACACCATACACTTTACGACCAAATGTCATCTTGTGTAATAGTACAAATAAAATTGCAAAAACGATCACCATCACAATAACCGGAATTGGCACTCCAAAGTAACTACCGCGTCCTAAAATTTGTAGAGATAATCCCGCATCAAAATTAGAGATTGGGTTCCCGCCGGTATACACTAATGTTAAACCCCGGTAAATAGTCATTGTTGCTAAAGTTGCGATAAACGGAGCCACCTGTCCTTTAGTAATAAAGAATCCGTTTACAAATCCAAATACTCCACCGATCAACACACCGAGGATTAATGCGAGTGAGGTTGGAATACCACTCATAATCATCCCTGCCGTTAAGGCACTACTTAACGCCAAGATTGAACCAACGGATAAGTCAATACCCGCTGTGATAATAACAAAGGTCATACCGAATGCAATCAATGCGTTAACACTCACTTGACGTAGTAAGTTTAAAATATTACCTGGTCGAATAAAGCTTGGATTTAAAATCGTTACAAAAATTATTAATGCCAGTAATGCTAAAGCTGGGCCTAATTTTTTTAGGTCAAAAGATATTTTTTTACTCATTATTTTCCTCCTGTAGCTAGTGTCATAATCTTCTCTTCATTAATATCATCACCTGTCACTTCACCAGTGATTCTAGCTTCATGGACTACACAGACACGGTTACTAATTTCCATAACTTCTGGTAAATCACTAGATACCATTAGTATTCCTACACCACGTTTCGTCAGTTCCATCATTAAGTTATAAATTTCTTTCTTCGCTCCCACGTCTACACCACGTGTTGGTTCATCTAAGATTAAAATTCTGGAACCTGCACCGATCCATTTCGCCATAACTACTTTTTGTTGGTTACCACCGGATAAGAATCTCACTGGCAAATCACGACTAGAAGTTTTCACTGTTAATCGATCA
>DATGUS010000048.1:0-6419 GCA_035301245.1 Alloiococcus sp.
TTCTGTGGGGCATATTGTTTCAAGAATGGGTCTTTTAAAGATACCTTGAGAGATATGCTTTTTTTATGAAAGGAGGCTAGTTATGAATCAAGATGCGATTACCCACATTAAATCTGTGGAACAAAAAGCAAAAGAACTTCGTCAACAAGCTGAAAAGCAAATTGAAGAGATCAAACAATCCAAAGAAAGTCGGATTGCTGAAATAGAACGAGAGCTTGATGAAGAGTTGAAAAAATATAAATCTGATAAAAAAATTCAATCGAATAAACGATTAGATGACAAACGATCTCAATCAAAAGTAGAGATTGAAAAAGCTAGTGAACTTTATAAGAATACTTATGAAGGAAGCGTTGAGCAATTGTCAGATACGATAACTAAGGAGGTGCTCAAACAATATGGCAATTTCTAAAATGAAAAAATTGACCCTTCTTGCTGAACAAAGTGACAAGGAACAAGTAATGAAATCTATTCAACAATTGCAAAATGTTGAAGTGATTCCACTGCCAGAAGTTGTTGAAGAATCAATCTTAAATGACTTTGATGTCCAATCATCCCGAGATGATATAGCAGATAATGATAAGATTTATCAAGATGCAGAATATGCTTTAAATTATTTAAATCAATTCGTCCCTCAACCTGGTTTGATCGAAGGGTTAAAAGCCAAAAGAGAATCATTCACTTTAAACGAACTTGAAGATCATGTGAATGAAAATCAAGTCTCCAAGGTGATCGAACGAGTTTCTGATAAAGAAAAGCAATTAAATAGAATTGAAGAAAAGAAAAAAGCTTTACAAGAGGAAGAGAACTTTTTAAGAAAGTGGCGTAATTTATCTCATCATCCCAATGAACTTGAAACTTTTAAATTGATGGATGTTATGCTAGGTTCTGTCGATGGTGACTACGTAGAGTTGTTATTACAAAAAGTTGAACAATATGAGTCAGCATCTTGGAAAGAAGTGTACTCTAGTAAAGAAGATATGGGACTATATGTAATAGTGCCTAGATCAGAGTCTGAAAAACTTAGAGATGAATTGATTCAAAATGGTTTTAGATTTTTAAAATATCCATATGAAAAACTACCAAAAGAAGAATTAAAAGCAAACCAAGAAAAACGTTCTGAACTTCTTTCTGAACAAAAAGCAATTAAGCAAGAATTAAAGATGTGGAAAGATGAAAAGCGTCAATTAGAACTGGCGATTGAATATCTCTATAGTAAGAAAGAACGAATGAAAGCTAAGGAATTGGTAATCAATAGTGAACATTTATTCTTAGCAAGTGGCTGGGTTGAAGCTGATCAACAAGATTATATTATTCAATCTATTACTTCAGACTTAAATGACCGAGTAGCTATTATTTCAGAAGAAGTCTTGGAAGACGAATATGATGATGTACCAATCAAATTAAACAACAACCCATTAGTTAAACCATATGAGTTGTTAATTCACATGTTTAGTTTTCCAAAATATGATGAAATCGACCCGACAGCATGGATTGCACCGTTCTACTTTATTTTCTTTGGTATGATGAGTGCGGATGCAGGCTATGGTTTAGTTTTATTTGCAGGTACTTTTGCCGCATTAAAATTATTTGAAATGGATCGAAGTCTTGAACAAAATATTCGATTCTTTATGTATAACTCAGTATCGACTATTTTATTTGGACTCATCTTTGGAAGTTTCTTCGGTGCTGATCTTCCTTTCAGACTATTATCACTTCAAGATGATGTCATAACAATCTTGATTATTTCGATTATTCTTGGTGTTATTCATATTGTGTTAGGTTTCCAGCTAGGAGCCTATTTAAAACACAAAGAAGGTAAGCACTTAGATGCATATATTAGCGATCACTCGTGGTCAATTATCATTATTGGAGCGATGTTGTATGCAGCGAGCGTAATGATCGATGTAAACCCTATTGTCGGTACAATAGGTATCGCTCTTATCGTAATCAATATGATCGGAATTATAATTGCATCAATTATCAATGGATCAAGTTTTATCGGTGGATTTGGATCAGGTTTATTCGCTTTAACAGATGTCTCAGGAATCACAGGAGATATTGTTAGTTATTCACGTATCATGGCTTTAGGTGTAGCCAGTGCTAATATAGGTATGGCGTTTAATTTACTCGTTAGCTATTTTCCACCAATTCTACGATTTACAATTGGTATTTTAGTATTTTTAGCATTACATTTCTTAAACATTTTCATTGCCTTTTTAGGAGCATATGTACACTCACTGAGATTACACTATGTTGAAATGTTCGGTAAGTTTTATGTTGGCGGTGGCAGGGAGTTTAAACCGCTAAAAACATTAGAAAAATATATGTGGTTAAGAAACAATAATTAATAATTAACAATTCAAATCAGGAGGAATATATTATGGATTTCAGTATTTTAACATTATTTGGTGAAAACACAGGTATGGTAATGTCAGGATTAGGTATTGCCTTAGCAGTCGTATTATCAGGGGCAGGATCTTCTAAAGGAGTAGGAGTTGCTGGTGAAGCAGCTTCAGCTTTATTAAAAGATAACCCTGAGTTGTTCGCGAAAGCACTAATTTTACAAGCACTACCATCAACACAAGGTATTTATGGATTTGTTGTCGGCTTCTTTATTCTTTTACAAACATCAGCTGGTATGGATCCAAGTATGGGTTGGTACTACTTAATGGCTGGCTTAACAGTAGGAATTGCCGGTTATACATCAGGGCCTGCACAAGGACGTGTATCAGTAAGTGGTATTCAAACAATCGCACAACGTGAAGAAGTAAACATTCAAACAGCTATTTTCTCAGCGATGGTAGAAACTTACGCTATTTTAGGATTCCTTTTAGCATTATTCATGATTTTATTTGCTTAAATCAACGAATAATTTTATAGAAAAGGGAGGATTATAATGGCAGACTTAGATAAAATCACTCAACAAGTTATCGATAAAGAAAAAGTATCTTTAGATAACAAAATAAAAAAAGAGAGAGAAAATGCTGAAGAAGAAATTCAAGCAGCAAAACAATCTGCTGAAGAAAAAAAACAAAGACAATTCGAACGAATTGATCAAGATATAAACAATCAATATGAAATAGAATTAAACTCTATTTCAATTAATGAACGAAATGAGAAGCTGAAAATTAAGCAATCATATATTGAACAAGTTTTAAATAAAGTTCAATCAAAATTAGATGCGATTGATGCTGAATCATTTAAATCATTCACAACGGATATCTTAAAACAGTTTAGTGATGCTAAACACTTAAATTTGGTACTTGGCGAAAAATCAAAAGGATTAATTGATGACAATTGGTTATCATCAATTAATGTTGATGGGCTTGATGTCTCACTTTCTGATAAAACAGTTCCAAATGAATCAGGATTTTTATTAGAAGATGAAAATATTGAATACAACTTTTTATTCAGTGAATTGATTAAGAACAACAAAAACGAATACATTAGACAAATTGACCAAAAACTATTTCAGTAAGGAGGAGGTTATTTATGAAAGGGAATGAATATGGACCATTAAACGTTACTATTCGAGCTCAAGAAAATAAACTCCTTAAACAAGGTCACTTTGATCGAATGATCGCTGCTAATAATTTTGATGAAGCAGTAAATATTTTACGTGAGACAGTTTATCGTAATGACGTGGATGATATTAAAGAATCTCGTGATTACGATAAAATGTTAATGCATGAGTTGGAACGAGTGTACGAAGAAATGTTTATTAGTACACCGAACAAGCAATTAATCGAATTAGCAGCATTGCGATATTCTTATCATAACCTTAAAGTTCTTTTTAAAGAAAAATATTTAAAGAGGGATTTAAGTGATTTGTATATTAATATTGGTCGCTACGACATTTCTGAATTAAGAGAAGCAGTAAGAGACAATCAAAGTGATGTCTTACCAAATGAGTATTTAGTAAGTATTAATGAAGTGAACTTACAATTAGATGAAGCACATTTACCTCACGCTATAGATGTTATTTTAGATCGTCATTATTTTGAACATCTGCATAACCTAGCACTAGAAATCGGTGAAAAAGATATTATTGACTTAACCAATCAAAAGGCAGACTTTTACAATATCTCTACAGCGATTCGTGCTACTAATCAAGGTCGTACAAGAAACTTTTTAAATTCAATATTAACTGATGTTGGAACACTGGATAAAGAAAAACTTGTATCAAGCGCTGGTCTTGGTAAACCTGAGTTAGAACGTTTCTTAAAATCAGGTTCTTACAAACGTTTATTGGAATCAGCAACCGAAACAGAATCTAATCAATTATCTGCAATTAAGGTTGATTATATTACGGATAACGCTTATATGAAAAAAAATCAAGAAGCTAAACTCCTACCATTCGGCCCATTACCTTCAATTGCTTATTTACAAGCAAAAGAAACAGAAGTAACTAATTTGAGATTAGTATTAGCAGGTAAAGAAAACGGTATTAAATCAGATGTGATCAGAGAAAGGATGAGACTCAATTATGGCCAGTAAAATTGGAGTAGTTGGCGATAAAGACTCAATCCTTGGATTTAGAATGTTAGGATTTGATGTTAGGTTCGTTAACGATGGTAAAGAAGCAAGAAAAGTAATTGATAAAATGGCAGAAGAAAACTTTGGTGTTATCTATTTAACAGAACAGATTGCGGAATTAATTCCCGATACAATTGATCGTTATGATAGTATGATGACTCCAGCTGTTATTTTAATCCCGAATCATAATGGCTCACAGGGCATTGGGAGAGCACGTGTCGAGAAAAACGTCGAAAAAGCCGTGGGTCAAAATATTTTATAGGAGGGTGACGGATTTGAGTAAAGGTACTATTGTTAGTGTCTCAGGTCCTTTAGTAACAGCTAAAGGAATGGAAGAAGCAAATATTCAAGATATCTGTCGAGTTGGTGAACTCGGCCTAATCGGAGAAGTTATAGATATGCGAGGTGACGTGGCATCCATCCAGGTGTATGAAGAAACTTCTATGGTTGGGCCTGGAGAAGATGTTGTTACAACCGGTGAGCCGTTAGCAGTTGAGCTCGGTCCTGGAATGATTTCACAGATGTTCGATGGAATCCAACGTCCGCTTGATAGCTTCCTTGAAAAAACAGACAGTAACTTCTTAGAACGTGGTGTAGAAGTTGACCCATTAGATCGTGAAACGGAATGGGAATTTGAACCGCGTGTAGAAGTTGGTGATGAAGTCGTAGCTGGAGATATTGTTGGTGTAGTCCAAGAATCTGCAGTTATAGAACACCGTATTATGGTTCCTTACGGTGTAGAGGGTACGATTGAATCAATAGAAGCAGGAACATATAAATTAGAAGATAAATTATATACAGTAAAAACAGAAGATGGCGTAAAAGAATTTAACATGATTCAAAAATGGCCTGTACGTCGTGGACGTCCAGTTGCACAAAAATTAAATCCTGTTGAACCATTAGTGACTGGTCAACGTGTTATTGATACATTATTCCCAGTTGCAAAAGGTGGAGCAGCAACAGTTCCAGGGCCATTCGGTGCTGGTAAAACAGTTGTACAACACCAAATTGCTAAGTGGGCAGATGTTGACTTAGTTGTTTACATTGGTTGTGGTGAACGTGGTAATGAGATGACGGAAGTAATTAACGAATTCCCACAATTGATTGATCCAAGCACAGGTAAATCAATCATGGAACGTACAATCTTAATTGCTAACACATCTAACATGCCGGTAGCAGCTCGTGAAGCATCGATCTATACGGGTATTACGATTGCTGAGTATTACCGAGATATGGGCTATTCTGTAGCAGTAATGGCTGACTCCACATCACGTTGGGCAGAAGCACTTCGTGAAATGTCTGGACGTTTAGAAGAGATGCCAGGTGATGAAGGTTATCCATCATATCTAGGGTCTCGTATTGCTGAATATTATGAGCGTGCAGGTATGGTACAAACTTTAGGTAGTGATGAAGACCGTCGTGGAAGTATTACAGCGATTGGAGCAGTGTCACCTCCAGGTGGAGATACATCAGAACCTGTAACGCAAAACACTTTACGTGTGGCGAAGGTTTATTGGGCATTAGATAGTTCATTATCACAACGACGTCACTTCCCATCAATTAACTGGTTAGATTCATATTCTCTTTATTCAGAACGTTTAAATAACTATATTGGTGATGAAAATGATTTAGAATGGAACGATATGGTTACTCGGGCTCGTGTTCTTTTACAAAAAGAATCAGAATTAGAAGAGATTGTCCGTTTAGTTGGTGTGGATTCATTATCTGAAGTCGACCGTGTTACAATGTTGGTTGCGGCAATGATCCGTGAAGACTACTTGCAACAAAACGCGTATGACGATGTTGATACGTATACACCGTTAGATAAGCAATTAATTATGCTTCAGATTATATTACAATTTGATACTGAAGCAAGAAAAGCT
>DATGUS010000049.1:0-2716 GCA_035301245.1 Alloiococcus sp.
CTTATCAATATGACTCAATTCTTTTTGAGATTGATCTTGAACTAATTTAGCTCCTCCATGAACTCGAATGATTAGATTCTGTTCTTCTAGTTGCTGTAAGTCTCTTCGCACAGTCATATCTGTAACACCAAGCTCTTCAGTGATATCAGAAACACGAATGAGCTTATGTTCTTTTAATTTGTCCATAATATAATTCTGGCGTTCTTCTTTAATCACAAAGTTAACCTCCAATCCTTAATAATAGTTCAATGTTTGGGTTGCTTACACAAATGTCCATATAAGTTTAACTTACCTTCATAATAAACAATTTTTAAACAAAAGTAAACACTTAAATCACAAAATATGAAGAAATATTTAATGGAATGGCTTTCGAAAAGCGATTTTAAGTTCGTATTATTTTGAAAATGTTGACAAAAGTTTGTTATTTAAATATAATAATAACTGAAAAATAAATATTGAGGAAAGGATGTGGCCTCACCTGTGTTTTGAAACAAAAATTAACACCCGAAATAAACATTGGTTGTTGTTATATTAATAAGGAGGAAATACTTTGCGTAAAATTAGTAAAGAAAAATACAATCATATTAAAAAGTTATCAACTAAAGAGGAATATATCTCAGCATTAGCGATTGACCAGCGTGGATCACTAAAAAAAATGATTAATGCTACTGAAGGAGGCGTTGATGATATTCAAGCTGCTGTCGAAGAGTTTAAAGTTGCTGTATCAGATGAATTGACACCTTATGCGTCATCGATCTTATTAGACCCAGAGTATGGTCTACCAGCAGCGAAGGCACGCCATGAAAATGCTGGTTTATTATTAGCATATGAAAAGACTGGTTATGACGCGACAGAAGAAGGAAGATTACCAGACTTAATCGATGATATGTCAGTTCAAGTGATTAAAGAAAAAGGCGGGAACGCGGTTAAATTCTTGCTCTATTATGATATTGATGAATCAGATGAAATTAATGAACAGAAACACCGCTTTACTGAGCGTATTGGATCTGAATGTCACGGTGAAGATATTCCATTCTTCTTAGAAATCGTTACTTATGATAGTAAAATTGACGATGCGAAAGGTAAAGAGTACGCAGCGGTTAAACCTAGAAAAGTAATCGATGCAATGAAGGAATTCTCTAAAGAACGTTACCACGTTGATGTACTTAAAGTAGAAGTTCCAGTAAATATGAACTTTGTTGAAGGTTATGGCGAAGACGTTGTTCACACAAAGGAAGAAGCGCAAGCATTCTTCAAACAGCAATCAGAATCAACTGATTTACCATTTATTTACTTAAGTGCAGGAGTATCAGCTGAATTATTTAATGAAACACTAAAATTCGCTAAAGATGCTGGTGCGGAATTCCATGGTGTATTATGTGGTCGTGCAACTTGGAAAGATTCAGTAGACGAATATGTGAATGGTGGCGAAAAACAAGCCCGTGAATGGCTAGAAACACAAGGCGTAAAAAATATCGAAGCATTAAACGAAGTGCTTAAAGAAGTTGCAACACCTTGGACAGACTTATTTGAAGTAATTGAATAAATTAATACCTTGAAATATTAATTGAATAGTGAATATGTCATCAGATACAAATTTAAAAAATAAGGATGTATCGACTAAAAGATGGTACATCCTTTTTTAAAAAATGATATGAAGTTTAACGATTATGAACAATACGATATGAGAAATTATCTGAACGAGCATAACTAATGGTATATTCAATCTTACGTTTATCTACGTCGAAGGTTTCACGGTGAATTTCAATTATTGGATCACCCACGTTTACACGCAAATGCTTAGCGATAAATTCATCAGCTACTGTAGCATGAACTTCGTCAATGGCTTTTTGAATATGAACGTCGTAACGGTTTAAAAATGTTGCATAGAGACCTTTGGATTCATCAAAATACTCTACTAAATTGGGGAAAATGTTATCCGGTAGGTAAGTGAATTCAAGTAGCATAGGCTCATCATTGGCAAGACGTAGACGGTTAAGAAGAACTAACTTATCAGGTGAGTTAGGAATAAATTGAATCATCTGACTGGAATCAATATTTTCTAACCTGAGTATTTTGGTAGTCGCTTTGTTTCCAATCATAGCCATATGATCGGAAAATGAATACATGCTACCTAAATCATAGCTACTTGGATTTGTGTTAATCACTACATGACCTTTTCCATGAACGATTTTCGTATATCCAAGCTTTTCCAACTCTTGCATGGCTAAGCGCACGGTAGTTCGACTATATTTTGTTACTTCACTTAATTTTCTTTCGGAAGGCAGTAAATCATTAATTGATAAGTCGTTCCGGATATGAGTAATCAACAATTGTGTTAATTGCTTGTAAAGTGGTTTGCTTTTCATAATAACAAAATCCTTTTTAATATATTTGTAAATATCTCTTGACTTTTATTGTAAACGGTTTTATTATAAAGTCAATAACTGGTTATAACCAGTTGAGGTTGTTATACATTTCATAAAGTTAAATATTTTAATAATTGAGGGAGGTTTAATATGACAGAGTTTAAAGAGTTCTATAGAGAAGATTTAATATTTAAAAGTAAAGCTAGAACTAAAGAAGAAGTTTTTGAAGAGATTGGGCAGATATTAATTGATAAAGATCTCGTTACAGAAGAGTTTCCAAGCGAGATCATAAAACGTGAGAATAACTTCCCAACAGGTTTAGACTTAGGAATCGTTGTTGAAGACGC
>DATGUS010000050.1:0-4721 GCA_035301245.1 Alloiococcus sp.
CCATTAAAATAACCTCACTTCATATATTATTTGATAGATTTTTTCACTATCGATATAAGTTTCTACCTTGTCAAAAGGCAATTCATGTTCATTCAACAAACCTTCTAATGTTTGTTCTGCTTGTAAATCTTTCTTACTTGTGTATAACTCCACATCGACATTTTGTACTTTCTGATGCACTTTATTGTCAGCGTGAAAGTTAGATGTATAGGTAGTTAAATAAGTGATAAAAGGCGTTCCTTTAGGTTCGTTGAAATGCGAATAGGCCACTGGATAGCCAGTAGCTTTGAGTAAGTTATATAATTCTGTTAAAGTCATCCTTTTATCACCTTCTCTAATTGCTTTTCGTAACCGATAATGACTTGGTCTTCTACAGGTGCAATGTGGACAATGGCGCTTGTCCTACCTCCATTTACTAATGCATGCCCTTTTTCTAGTAAATGAGTTAGTTGATAATCCGTAGCATTATAGACCGCCCAAGCAGTTCCAAATTGTTTTGCACGCCAACCTTGCCTATACCTTCTTCTTCTTTTTCTCTTACCTACAGGAGACGTTGCTCTAAGTGTTTTTGCACCTTTTTTCGCTTCATCCTCTTTAGCTTTTTCCATTCCTTCTGTAACTTCTTCTGTGTACTCTTTTAATGTATTGACTAACTCATCTGCGAATGCATCAATACTAACTCTCTTACTCAATTCATCACGACCTTTCTTTGGCAATGATAGTAAGAGTGCGATCCATCTCGTCATCATTAGTAGGTGGTTCAATAATGTCAAATATGCGCTTGTCATATTTAACAATCATTCTATTAGTCACACCTGGTGTGTAATGGATAATAAAGCGATAAATTTTTTCAGCACGAACTGCGGCTGCTTTTAAATACTCCGAACCTTTTAAGGTCTTAATCATTGCCCATGCTTTTGTAAACTCTTCTTCTTTTTCAATTTGATTCCCAAGTTCATCTTCAGTATCAATCATTTCAACAATTGATATGCGATTACGAAATAAACCAGCGTGAAAGTTAGGATTGTATCTGTTCTGATTCATCTTCATTCAGCGCCTTTCGCATAGCCAATGTGTTAATTCTAGTTAAAAAGTTTTCTTCAAAGTATTCTAGGGCATCATTATAAACATAACGAGAACGTTCAAAGACTAATTCTTTGAACGTCTCATCTTCTAGTGTGTAATCACCGCAAGTTTCTAATAAATCTTCGTATGAACTTGTGAGAATTCGTAGTAAATTATCATCTTCAAAGTCACCTAGATGCATGCGTTCTTTGAATTCCCCAAGAATTTTTTGATCAATCATTATTCATCACTAGCGCTCTCTAACGCTTCAACTCTTGCAACTAACTCATTCCACTGTGTTTCGGTCGGGAAGCCGTCTGCACCGTCTATTCCGTCTTTTCCTGGTGGTCCCTGTTCACCAGGGTCACCTTTGTCACCCTTCGGACCTTGTTCACCAGGGTCACCTTTGTCACCCTTATCGCCTGGGTCACCTTTAGGACCTTGAGGACCTTCAACACCATCAATTAATTCAGCAAAATCAGCACCAGTAGGAATTTTACCTGTACTAAACTTTGCTTTTAATTCTTCTTTTGTGGGCATTTATATCACCTCTTATTGAATTATTAAGTTCTTCCCTATTTCGGCTTCCCCGATTGGTCGGGGACCATTAGGGAGTTCCGCTTTCTCCACCGTTACCAAACTTAATATCTAAGTCATAAAGTAAAGCTGTCTTGTTATCCTTAGGTTTACCGTTAGCGAACTGCTTAATTGTGTAAAGCATTGCGTCTTCCATTGCTAAGGTCTGGTCAAACTTATTTAACTTATACCCACCAGCAAGCGCTGCTAAATATTCGCCTTTTACGAAGAAAATGGCTTTCTTTTCTGGTACCTCATCTGACTCAATCACTTCAATATTATATGGTAACGCTGTAACCCATTGACCGTTATCTGTCTGAATAGTGTTACGTGCTTGTACACTAATTGCATCAACTGGATTAACAACCATTGCAACCTTGCCTAACACCTTACGTGACTTACCTTTTGCATCAGTAGATAAGTCCTTGATTACGTCGTGCAATTCACCGGCTACAACTTCACCAAACTGAGAAGGCGCGAATGTGAGAGTTCCCTCTGATGTTTTATCAGTCACCGCACCTGTATCAGCATCAACGTTTTTCATAAGCCCGATTGGTTCGCTCGAGTTAGGACCACGTCCGTTCACAAGTCCGTATTCTAAGCCTACAGAATAAGACTCGACTAATAATTCACGAACATAACGCTCAACCCACTCCGGACCTAATTCAAGCATATCCTTTGGAATAACCGCAAATGCTGTTAATTTCAATTGGCCAATTTGTTCCTCGCGGAATGCTGCAGATACTTGACCTTTAATTTCACCAAATAAATTACCCCAAGCATACGCCTTTGTAGCATCACTATAAATGTAACGAGTGACTGCTCCTAAATCCTTTAAGCCAATTGCTTTTAATAAAGGATGTTCAGTTGTCAAATCATCAAATACACGCTCTTGTGTAGTTACTGGCAAGATTGAATCTTCATCAAACCCACCAAACTCAATGACTTCATTAAAAAACTTACGCTCTTTTGAAGTTAACACGTTTTGTCCACGTGAAGCGAGCACTTGATTATCATGTACTTCATTACGCGCTTCAGCCGTAATTTTTTCAGTTAAATCCTCTTGTAATGCAGTGAACATTTCACCAAAAGCGTTTTCTAACTCTTCTTGCGTTGATTCTTCATTTTTCATTAGAGCCATATAAGTCGCTTTCTTTTCATTAAAACTTTCCATGTTGTCTTTAAATTTAATAGTCATTTATAAATTACCTCCATTTTTTAAGCAAATTAAAAGAACCTACGTTTTTAGGTTCTGTTTCCGTTTGAGTATTTTCTTTTTGCTTTTCTTTCCGTTGTGCTTCTGGTTGCTTTTTTGAATATTTTGCAACTAAATCATCAACTGTTTGTTCTTCATCTTCTTCCGCTTCGACCGGTTCGTCATATTCAATTTCATCAGATATAGTATCCGCAAAACCTAACGTTTGTGCCTCATCTGCTGTTAACCAAGTTTCATCATTGAGTAGTTTTTCTAACTCATCCGCACTACCAACAAATCGATTTTCATATGATGCCTTGACTGCAGTATCGATTTTCCTTAAATCTATTACGATTTTTTCAAACTCATCTGCATTACCATAGGCGAAAGTACTTGCCTGGTGAATCATCATCATTGTATTAGATGGCATAATGACTTCATCTGCTCCCATTGCAATAATGGATGCAGCACTTGCTGCCCAACCATCAATGTGAGCAATGACCTTTGCTTTATGGTTCTTTAAGATATTGCAAATTGCAATCCCATCAAATGCAGAACCGCCACCACTGTTAATGTGAACATGAATCTCATCAGCATCTGCATTTTCGATTTTCTGCAAAACATAATTTGCACTTGTGTCCCAGTAACCAATGTAACCATAAATATTTAGCTTTAAGATTTTATCCGATTCATTTTTAAGTTGAATCGCACCATATTTATTTAAGATATTCTTCAATCACTTTCACCTCCTTCAAGTGCCTCATCAGCAGTAGAATAGTTTTTCGTAATAAAGTAAGTAGTGTGTATCTCCTCATCAGTTGTGTCATAACCAACCTCATCCCTCACTTCATTACCATTAAACGAACCACTCGCAACTAACTTATCAATCGCTGTCGCTAAATCGAATAGGTCTTTATATGAGGGTTTACGTGGAACAACACATTTACCATTCATATATTCTGCTTTATCGAAGAATTTCACGTTACATTCTTCTTCAATCTTTTTCAGCAATGGCGAAACAGTGAAGAACATATAGTTTTTTGTTAATTTTTCAATGTCTGCCTTATCACCGTTGATGAGTGATGGAGGAATACCAATTGCAATAGCGACTTGGTCCAAGAAACCGCCTGTAACTTTGTTAATTTCATCAACTGATTGCCCTGAAACACCATTCCCGGATTGCTCCTTATATTCAAATCCTGGTTGCTGCGGAATTATCGCAACGTCCTTCTTTTCAATTGCTTCGTACATATTGTCAATAAATTCTTGTAGCTTAATTTGATGTTCTTTACTCTTTGCAGACAACATATCCATATCAACTGTTGCTCTTATTTGATTCTTTCGTTTCTGGCCACCAAGTATCATTCCAAATAAATCACCATAATCATAAAAAAGACTATCGATTAAATTCGATAGCTTTTCATTCCCATATTTCAAATGTAATACTTCTGACTGTTTGTAGCTTCTCTTAAACTCAAAATCTCGAATAATAATATCTTTGAACACATCTTCGTAGACTGCGTATTTTAAATGTGTGAAGCTATCTGCAATTAGTAAGTCACCATCGTCAGCCTGGATAACTAACACTTCATTGTCATATACTAGCTTTCGAATAAACTTTTGCCAGAATGTACTTGCAGTCATATTCTTGTTAGGTCTTACGTTAAGCCTATAATAAAGTTCATCTTTTATATATTCTTTATTATGCTTTACTCTGAATTCCGTTTGACTGACTGTGTTGGCCAAGAATGATATACATATTTCAATGGCTAACCGCTTCATATGTGTTCGCTCTGTTTTATCTGAAAACAATTCCATAAAGTCTAAATCAAAGGAATAACCTATTTCTTTGTTTCTACGAAAAACCTTATCGAATAACCCCAAT
>DATGUS010000051.1:0-25434 GCA_035301245.1 Alloiococcus sp.
ATAAATTGAGGCCATGATCGTCCTCCTGAAGGGCAAGTCAACCGTGTTTAAAGGCAAGACAAAAGGCATAGCCGTGATTTTACGACTATGCCCATTTTTAAAACCTATTCATCACTGTCAGCACCATTCTAAGCTGTAAGTGTTAAATATTATTTTAGACTTTGATTTGTGTTTCTAAAACAACCCTTTACAGCTCTTGAGCTGCTGCTTCTTTTTGAAATTGATTACCTAAGTGAGGCCCCTTTGTCACAAACGCTAAGATAATACCTAGAATGGTACCGATCATAGCCGGCACGCCCCATCCCATACCAATCTCTGAGAAAGGAGTTATTGAATAAATAAAGTCTACATAACTGTTAACCTGATTACCAATAATACCTAATTCAACTGCTTGAGCTAAGAAATCAGCAATGGCAACCGGAATAACCAAAACGATACTTGTCACATAAGTAATACGACGGTCTCCGACAAATGGTGCAATTAAAGAAATAATGATTAATGTAATCGCTAGTGGATACAGTAACATTAACACCGGTAGTGAGTAAGCAATGATTGCTGTTAAACCAACGTTCGCAATTAATGTTGTAACGACTCCAAAAATGAATACATACACATTATAGCTAAACGTATTCGGGAACATTTTAACAAACATTTCTGAACAGGCAATAATTAAGCCTATTGCTGTTTTTAAGCAAGCTAATATGACAATCACGGACAGTAAAATATTACCTAAGTTACCAAAATAGTGACTTGAGATAGCTGCTAAAATTAGGCCTCCATTTTCGAGTGAATCAATGGACCCAAGACTTGCAGTTCCCATTACGGCAAGCGCACCGTAGATCACTGCCATTAACGCTAATGTAACGACACCCGATTTTAAAGTATTTAAGGCAATTTGGGATGGGTCTTCGATACCTAATTGTTTAATAGAATTAATGACGATTACTCCGAAAGCTAAGGAAGCCAATGCATCCATTGTGTTATACCCTTCAATAAAACCTGTGAAGAATGCTGAATCAGAATAGCCTCCCAAAGCTTCTGTTCCTTGGACAGGCCCCATTGGATTAATAAATGCTGTTATAAATAAAATACTTAAAAAGGCTAAGAATAATGGGTTCAACACTTTACCTACTGACGTGACAATCGAAGATGGTCTTAGTGCATAAAAAATAGCCACTGCAAAGAATAGAATGGAAAAAATCGCTAAGCCAATTGTATTATATTGATCGCCAACAAGAGTCGTTAGTCCCACTTCATATGGTACAGTTGCCAACCTTGGTAGGGCAAAGAAAGGTCCAATCGTTAAATACAGCGCAATCGTAAAGATATAAGCAAAGCTTTTATGTACTTTCGATGCTAATTGAAATAAGCCATTTGTTTTTGATAATCCCATCGCAACAACACCTAAGAATGGCAATACAACTCCTGTACTAACCAAACCAAAGATAGCTTGCCATACATTCCCACCAGCTTGTTGTCCCATGAATATTGGGAAAATCAAGTTTCCAGCTCCAAAGAATAGACCAAACAACATGGAGCCAATCAACAGGTAATTCTTTATACTTAATTTCTGTTTCATCGTATCATCTCCTTTAATTTAGAATCATGGTTCAATTATCCAAGACTTGCCTATCAATTTCAAGGCTTTTATCATTTTGTTTTAATTAAACCAATTTTTAACAAAGAATTTTATTATTGCTTATTACTTTTCTGATAAAAAAGCACCGTTATGAATAAGCTAAGTTACCCTTTACTCAATCACGGTGCCTTTAAAATATCAAATTACACAATTACTTTAGCGGATGGCGTTTGCGGTAAACTTCATACATCAACACGCTCGATGCGACACTTGCATTGAGACTTTGAACATGGCCAACCATTGGAATGGTTAACATCTGGTCAACATTCTCTTTTACCAAGTGTGAAATACCGTTACCTTCACTACCGATGACAAGACCAATCGCACCTTCGACATTCCATTCTCGGTAATCTGTACCATCCATATCAGTACCAAAAATCCAGAAGCCTCTATCTTTTAATTCATTAATCGTCTGAGTCATATTGGTCACTCGAGCGACTGGAACATGTTCAATTGCTCCGGTTGATGCCTTAGAAACCGTAGACGTTAAGCCAACAGCACGACGATTTGGAATAATCACGCCATGCACGCCGGTAGCATCCGCTGTTCTTAAAATCGAGCCTAAGTTATGTGGATCTTCAACCCCGTCCAGTAGAATAAAGAAAGGATCTTCCCCGTTATTTTCTGCCACTTGATATAACTCGTCTAATGTGGCATACGCCACTGGGCTCGCTGTCACCACCACACCCTGGTGGTTCTTACCATCAACTAATTTGTCTAACTTACTTTTTGGTACATAACTAACTTGTACTTTTTGTTTTGTAGCTAGTTTATGAATTTCATTCATTTTACCGCCGGACAAACCATCTTGGAGAAAGACTTTATTAATATCTCGGTTTGATTTTAGAACTTCCACCGCGGGATGGCGTCCAAAGACAATATCTTCTGGTTGTTTACTCACTTTTTTCCTCCTTTATGGTTTGAATGCACCACTGAATCAGTGTATCTAACCTTGATTCTTGTTCGGTTAAATATAAATAGCCCATTAGCGCTTCAAATCCGGAAGACTTACTATAATCGGCAGCACTGGCATTTTTGGCTTTTGTATGACTTTTGGCATTACGTCCACGTTTAAAATAATCAATTTCTTCTTCAGAAAGCAACTCTTGTTCGAACATTAAGTCAATTAAGTGCGCTTGTGCTCTAGCGGAAACGAATTGAGTAGCTTTCTTATGCAATTGGTTAGGCGTTGTCGTTCCTTCATTCAGAAGATGTTCTCTAATATATAAGTCATACACCCCATCGCCCATATAAGCAAGGGCTAGGCCATTTAGTAACTTCGCATCTTTAATATTCATTATAATTGCTCTCTCTTCCAACGAATGCCTTGAGCGGTGTCTTCTAAAATAATTCCTTGTTCACGCAATTGATCACGAATCGCGTCTGCTTTTTCGAAATCTTTATCTTGACGAGCTTGGTTTCGCTCTTCGATTAATGCATCAATCTCTTCATCAAGTAAATCCTCTTGCGTTTCTAAGATATCTTCCACACCAAAAATATAGAGCTTACGTTCTAAGTCAGTCATATACATATCAATAATCTGCTTAGACACTTGATCACGTTCAATATAACGGTTCATGGCACCGATCATTTCATAAATATCAGCAATACCATTTTGTGTTTGGAAATCATCATCCATATGATGGACGAAATTTTGTTTTAACGAGTTCCATTCATCAATCATATCTTGATCATCATTTAAGAATGGTTCAGCCGTTTTTAAGCGATACGTCGCATTTTCAAAAGCTGTTTTGATACGGTTTAAGTTAGTTTTCGCTTCATGAATCGCTTCTTCAGAATAATTAATCGGACGACGGTAATGTGCCGTTGATAAGAAGAAACGTAAAATTTGTGGATCATACATTTTTCTTAAATCATGGACGAGTTTAAAATTACCAAGTGATTTACTCATCTTCTCTTCATCCATTGTCACAAACCCATTATGCAACCAATAATTTGCAAACGTTTGACCGGTACACGCTTCAGACTGGGCAATTTCATTCTCGTGGTGTGGGAACTGTAGATCTTGTCCTCCCGCATGAATATCAATCGTGTTACCTAAATAGCGGGTGGCCATTACGGAACATTCAATATGCCAACCTGGACGCCCTTGACCCCAAGGTGAATCCCAGCTGATTTCATCTGCTTTCGCACGTTTCCATAAAGCAAAATCGAGCGGGTCTTCTTTTTTATCATTTTGATCAGGTGTTAGTCGATTACTTGCGCCACTCTCAAGCTCATCAATCGACATACCACTTAACTGACCATACGCTTCAAATTTACGCGCACGATAATAAACATCACCATCGGATTCATAAGCGTATCCTCTATCAATGAGTTCTTGATTGAATTCAATGATTTGTTGAATATTATCTGTTACGGTCGGATGCGTATCCGCTTCTCTTACATTTAATGCTTTCGTATCTTCATGAAAAGCTTCAATAAATTGTTTAGATAATACTGATGGTTCAACACCTTGATCATTGGCAGCCTTAATAATTTTGTCGTCCACATCAGTAAAATTCATCACATAATTAACGTCAAAATTTCTGTATTCTAAATATTTTCGAATCGTGTCGAATGCAACGGCACTTCTTGCATTACCGATATGAATATAATTGTAAACGGTAGGACCACAGACATACATCGTCACCTTACCATCTTCAATCGGCTTGAATTCTTCTTTTTGATTAGTGAGTGTGTTATATACTTTAAGCATGAAAAGCCTCCAATGTCATAAATATCTATCCTATTATATCATATCTGTTCATCTAACCTCACCCGTTACAAACAAAAAGATTCATCTACCCTATATGCGATTGGTAGATGAATCTTTATTTTTGCTATTTAATTTTTATAGTAATCAATTTCTATAATTCCTAAGTCTGCTGCTTGGTTATACGCTCTTGTCGATCAAACTCACCTGGCTCCCGATTTTCATACCGACGTTCACCCATAATACTTTCTTTATTTAAGTAACAATACCCCATAAAGTAAGAGTAAATTTATACTTTATAGGGCTCATTGATTAGCTTCCGTTTATTTTTCTTTAATCAATTTGAATATTTTTCTCTTCACCATTTAAATAAGCAATTGTTGTATCAAATACAATATTTGCTCGATTAATCATTGCTTCATCTGTTAGGAAGGCAATGTGCGGTGTTAAGACAGTATTTTTAGCGTTCAATAAGTCATAGTCAGTTGGAATGGGAGGTTCCATATCAAACACGTCAATCCCTGCCCCAGCGATTTTGTCATGATTTAATAAGTCCGCAAGAGCATTATTATCAATAATTGGACCACGAGCACAGTTAATTAACACGGCTGTATCTTTCATGAGAGATAATTTTTCTCGAGAGATCATACCTTTCGTTTCTTTATTGTTCGGTACATGAATCGTTATGATATCACTTTCAGACATAACGTCATCCAATGATTTATACTCAATACCTAGCTCTAAGCCTTCTGGTTTTTCGCTGTTACTGTAAGCAATCAAGTTTACACCAAAAGCTTTTAGTAATTCAGCTACACGTAACCCAATATTTCCAGTCCCAATGATACCAACTGTTTTACCTTTTAGCTCGATACCTTGGATTGGTCCAGGAAAATTGTCTTTACGAATCTCTTCGTTTCCCACTGTAATTTGACGATACACGTTTAAGATTAACCCAATGACTAATTCAGCAACCGATTGATCTGAGTATCCAGCTGCGTTCGCTATTTTAATACCTTTTTCTTTCGCAGCATCTGTATCAACATGATCAATTCCGGTAAAAGCAACATTGATTAACTTCAAGTTCTCTGCGTTCTCGAAAGCTTCTTTCGGGTATGGGTTGTTAGCAATTATTACGATATCAGAATCACCGGTACGTTTTGCTAATTCCTCCGTATCAGTTGTTTTATCGTCATAATAAACGAATTCATGCCCCATATCTTTGATCGGCTGCGCGAGTTTTTCGATTAATTCATCGGGAACATTCAATGGTTCTAATAAAGAAATTTTCATGTAAAAGTCTCCTTTTAATCTTTAGAAATAATATTAATCGGTTTTCCTTGTTTAAACGCCTCTAGATTATCACTTATTATGGATAAAAGTCTCTCACGACTTTCTTTTGTTGCCCAGGCAATGTGGGGTGTGATAAATGTATTTTTCGCCTCTTTTAATGGATTATTTTTATCCATCGGCTCCTCACTTAACACATCTACCCCAATTGCTTGAATCTTACCTAAGTTAAGCGCCTCAGCCACATCATTTTCATTAAGTAGCGGTCCTCTAGAAGTGTTGATCAGAACAACTTTATCTTTCATCTGATCAATTGCTTTTTGATTGATCATCTCTTTAGTGTCCGGTGAGAGGGGGATGTGCAGTGAAATAATATCTGATTTATTATAAAGTTGTTCAAGCGTAACATAATTAGCAATTTCTCTTCCAGCAGAATTCTCGCTGCGGTTATATGCCAAAACATCCATGCCTAGTTGACGGGCAACCTGGCCAAATGCTTGACCGATGGCACCGAAACCGATAATACCGATTGTTTTCCCAGATAGTTCAATCAGTGGGTTTGACCGGTCATAAATGGTCCAATCTGACTCTTCCCATCTTCCTTTTCTAACAGCTTCATCATAGTGAGACACTTGATTGGTTACTTGAAGCAGTAAGGCCAAAGTATGCTGTACAACAGATTCTGTACTGTATGCTGGAATATGACTGACTAAAATATTTAAGTCATTTGCGGCTTCTAAGTTAATGTTGTTATAACCGGTTGCTGAGATGATAACGTATTTTAACTGCTCTGCTGATTTCAAAATATCTTCTGTTAAAGGTACTTTGTTGGTAATCAGTATATCAACATCTTGAATGCGTTCTTTGATAAGTTCTTCATCTTCATGTGGGGTTTCCTCGTAAACTGTTAGCTTGCCATATTTTTCAATTGCACTCCAAGATAAATCTCCAGGGTTAGCGTATTTCCCATCTAAAACAACGATTTTTAAGTCATTCATAGTCATTACTCCTTTTCAATTAGTGAGCTTAATAAGCCGATTGATTCAACATCTTTTAGTTCCGCTTCCGGTAAGGCATCTTTCAATTCTGCCACTGTTTGATTCAACTGTGGTACAACAAAGTCGGGTGCAATTTCCGATAAGGGGACTAACACGAAGGCACGTTCCTGCATCCTTGGATGTGGCACGATTAAGTCCTCTGTATTAGACGTTTGATCATCTATTAATAGAATATCTAAGTCAATCGTACGCGGGCCATTTTTAACGTGACGCTCACGTTTTAAGTCTAATTCAATCTGTAGTAAATCTTGGATGAGATGTGATGGCGTTGTTTCTACACTAACTTCAATGACCATATTATAAAAATCATCTTGATCGTTATATCCTTTTGGTACGGTTTGGTAAACAGTCGATTGTTTATTGACAGTTAAATAGTCTAATTGATTCATCATCTCAATGGCTTTTGATAAATAACTTAATTTAGGTTCAATATTGCTTCCCATAGCAATCATAACTTGCTTCATATATGAGCTCCTTTTGTCGTTTAACCTTACCCTATCAAATATATAAATAGACCTCTACTATTTACGCTCACGATATATCTCCACTGCTACATTATCAAAAATACCTGGAATTGGCGCTTGTGGTTTATTGACTCTGACCATCACCGAATCAACCAGTGGAAAATCTTCTAAAAGCACTTGAGCCAGGTGTTCACTCAGCGCTTCTAATAATTTGAATGGTTTATTTTCGACGATATCTTTTATCGTTTCATATACCTCACCATAGTGAATGCTATCGGATATCTCATCTGTCTCACCAGCTTTTTTAGTGTCAGTAAAGAGTATCACATCTACTTTAAATAATTGCCCGAGTTCCGTCTCAGACTCAAACAAACCATGATGACCATAGAAAGACAGACCTTCTAAATTGATTCGATCTCTTTGATCCATTTTTAAAAACCTCTCTTTAAAAAACGAGTTAATGGACCACATGTGGTATATTAACTCGCTTCGTTCCTGTTCAGTTATGATGAGTGAATCATATCCATAACTTCTCGTCGTAAGATATCATCGTGTTTGAAGTCACCACGTTCTGCTTTTGTGACTGTGATAGCACCACGTTTTTTGATGCCTCGGATAGACATACACATGTGTTCTGCTTCAACAACCACGAAGACACCTTCCGGATTTAAGTTATCCATTAAAATATCTGCTACGCTATTTGTAATACGTTCTTGCAGTTGAGGGCGTTTACTAATATCTTCTAAGATTCGCGCTAATTTGCTTAACCCAATCACTCTACCATCTCTTGGTTTGTAAGCAATGTGTGCTTTACCATAAATAGGTAATAAGTGGTGTTCACAAGTTGAATCAAATTCAATATCTTTTACAAGAACTAATTCACTATTATTTTCATGGAAGAACTTCTCTGTATGTATTCTTGGGTCCTTCTCTAGTCCTTCAAAACGTTCCGCGTACATTTTAGCCACACGTTTGGGCGTTTCTAATAATCCTTCTCGTTCAGGATCTTCGCCAACCGCTAATAAAATTTCTCTTACTGCTGCTTCAATTCGTTTATTGTCCACCAACTACACTGCCTCATTTCTTCCTGCTAATATTAATTGTCTCATTATGCCAACAAAATAAAAACTACCAAATATGGCAATTAAGCCATCTAGATCAACCATTGACACCGCTTGATTTAACGCGTCTTCTAAAGTATCAGAAGCGTGCACAACCAGATTATGGCCAACTTCATTGCTTAACGTTTCTATTTTATGTTTTAATGCTTGATTATCCAAAGCTCTTGGAGAATCTGGTGTTACAGTAAAAATGATATCAAAGTCTTGAATCACTTCTTGAAGGGGACGATCAATCGTCTTATCTGCCATAAAGCCAACAATCGCTACTTTCTTATTACCTGGGAAGTAACGACGAAGATTCAGTTTAAAGGCTTCTAAACCATCTTCATTATGTGAGCCATCAAGGATGACATGTGGTTGTTCACACAACCATTCAAAACGAGCTGGCCATGTCGTTTTAGCTAGCCCTTGATCAATCACATTTGAATTCAAATCCATGCCTGACTTTTGTAATACAAAAATGGTTTCTAATGCAACTGTCGCATTGATGATTTGATGTTCCTCTAATAACTTAATTCGATAAAGTACATTTTTAAACACAAAGTCCTGTACGCGATCAGTCGTTAAAGTATAAGATAAGTCCTCTAAAGATACTGGAAATACTTCTGCACTAACTGATGCAGCTTTGTCATAAATAACTTTTTCTACCTGTTCGTTCTCTTGGGGGTAAAGGATGACTGGACTATTCGGTTTAATAATCTCAGCCTTTTCGCTGGCAATCTGCTCTAAAGTATCACCTAGTATTTGGGTGTGATCCAAACCAATCTTAGTAATCACTGTCACTAATGGCTCAGTAATGACATTGGTTGCATCTAGTCTGCCACCTAAACCTACTTCAACTATTGCAATATCACACTCTTGTTGAAAATGTAAGAAAGCCATCGCAGCAAATAATTCAAATTCACTCATATGCAAATCACTGCCAGCCACCGCTTCTTTAATGACATGCGCCTGTTTTAGAATCTGTTCATCGGAAATCGATTCTCCATTCACTTGGATGCGTTCATTAAATTCAACAAGCGAAGGCGAAGTGAACATCCCTACGCGAAAACCAGCTTCACGCAGGATATGAGATACAAATGAGGCAGTTGAACCTTTCCCATTTGTACCTGCTATATGAATCATCGGTGTTTTATCTTGTGGATTATCCAGCAAAGCCATTAATTGATACATACTGTCTAGCCCCAGGTCCATCTCACCTTGATCCCCTAGAGGTAATAGTTCAACTAACTCATTATACTGCATCTATTCACTTGCTTTCTATCTCAGTTTAGTTTTTGCTTTCGATATAAGATTCCGCTTGTTCAATATGCTTCAACACTTTGTCTAAGCCCATCAATTCAATCGCTAATGGTAATTCAGGACCATGTTGTTCACCAGTCGTTGCTACACGGATTGGCATAAATAAGTTACGACCTTTAACTCCTGTTTCTTTTTGAACAGCTTTAATCGCAGGGAAGATTTGATCTTTTGTAAATGGTTCCACTTGACTTAAGTGTTCTTTAAACGATGCTAATACCGTTGGAACAGTTTCGCCATCTAGGACTTCTTTCTCTGCTTCATCGAATGAAATCTCATCGTTACCAAAGAATAATTGAGCAAGTTCTACTAATTGAGCACCATAGCTCATTTGTTCTTTATAAAGACCAGCTAATTTAATAAACCAGTCATGTCTGTCTTCTGAGTACACACCTTTTTCTTCTAAGTGTGGCTTAGCGAGCTCTAAAACAGCTTCATCATCCATCGTCTTAATGTACTGGTTTGAAATCCATTCTAATTTTTTCGGATCAAATGCTGCTGGTGAGGTGTTCAAACGATCTGCATCAAAGATCTCGATCAATTCTTCTTGTGAAAAGATTTCATCTTCGCCTTTAGGTGACCAACCAAGTAAAGTAATAAAGTTAAATAATGCTTCCGGTGTGTAACCAAGATATTTATATTGCTCAATAAACTGTAAGATCGTCTCATCACGTTTACTTAATTTTTTACCTGTTTCAGCATTAATAATTAACGTCATATGACCGAAAGTTGGGGGTTCCCATCCGAATGCTTCATAGACAACCAGTTGTTTTGGTGTATTTGAAATATGATCGTCTCCACGAAGAACGTGCGTAATCGCCATATGGTGGTCATCGACGGCTACTGCAAAGTTGTAAGTTGGTGAACCATCAACTTTACGAATCACGTAGTCTCCACCAATATCTTTTGAATCAAATGAAATATCGCCTTTCACCATGTCGTTAAACGTATAAACTTTGTCTTTAGGAACACGAATACGAATAACTGGCTTACGTCCTTCTGCTTCAAAAGCTGCTTGTTGTTCTTCAGTTAAATGCGCATGTCGACCATCGTAATGAGGTGGAATCCCATTTTTACGTTGTTCTTCGCGCATTTCTTCCAATTCTTCAGCTGTTGCATAACATTTATACGCTAAGTCACGCTCTAATAAGTCATCAATTAGCGGATTATAGATGTCTTCACGTTCTGATTGACGGTAAGGTCCATAATCTCCACCAATATCAGAAGCCTCATCCCAATCAATACCTAACCATTTTAAGTATGTGAATTGACTTTCTTCACCCTTTTCAACGTGACGTTTACGGTCTGTATCTTCTGTTCGAATAATAAAGTCACCATCATGATGACGAGCAAATAAATAGTTAAATAGTGCTGTACGTGCATTCCCAATATGCAAATGTCCAGTTGGGCTTGGTGCATAGCGTACACGGACTTTATTTGACATAAAATTTTCGTCTCCTTTTAAATTCATTACTGTAATAGATTAACATAAAATTATATGCAAATCATTGCCTTCGTTATTTTATTTATCTTCATTACTATGTGTTATTTTGGTGAAAACTCTGCATCCCCATAATCTGGTGAGTCAGCTATCTCAGCAAAAATCATTCGACCGGCATTTGTCTGTAAAGAACTGGTCACGACCACATTTAACGACTCATTAATATGGTGTTTACCTTCTTCGACAACAACCATGGTGCCGTTGTCTAAATAAGCGACGCCTTGATCGCGTTCAGTCCCTTTTTTAACAACCGTTACACGCAATTGCTCCCCAGGAATAACAACGGGTTTCACCAGGTTCGCTAGTTCATTAATGTTTAAAACTGGAACCTTTTGGAATTGCGCTACTTTATTCAAGTTATAGTCATTAGTAATGACTGCTCCGTGAATGTCTTTCGCTAAGTGAACAAGTTTTAAATCAACATCTTCCACTTCTGGATAATCACGGTCATTCATCTCTATTTTAATTTTATCATCTTCTTGTAGCTGGTTTAGAATATCTAGCCCTCGTCTACCATGTGTTCGCTTTAAGCTATCTGAAGAATCAGCGATATACTGAAGCTCTTTTAAGACGTGTGTTGAAACGATAAAAGTTCCTTCTAAGAATCCCGAGCGAATCACTTCAAGTATGCGTCCGTCAATAATTGTACTTGTATCCAAGACTTTATATTTAATAAAATCTCCTTGAAAGTCTTCTTCTTCGCTATCTTTACGACGATGAATGAAAGACCTCGTTAACTCAGCAACTTCCTCATGTTGAGATGCTCCAAAGTAGAAGCCAACATAAGCTAGCGTAAAGGTGACAACAATCGATACGGCTTCATTTAAAAATGGAATATTAAATAATTGCAATGAAAAATTAATGAGCCATGAAATAATCAGACCGAAAATCAGACCTAAGCTCCCGCAGATCAAGTAAGAGGTACTTAATTCCGTTAAAAAGTGTGTCAGTCGTTTCAGAGCATTTAAGATAGGGTCCACCACAAATACCCCAATCACGTAACCGATAAGAGCTCCGACAACCATACCGAACCAGTCATTATTGATAAATCCGCCACCAATACTTCCGTTTGTAATGAAATTAAAAAAGGTTGTGAAATTATTGTATCCAATACTTCCGCCTACTAAAACAAAAATAAATACGATTAGTTTTTCCATTATATCTCCTCCCTTCAATATTTACGTTTAAAAGACTTGTTTAATAACTTCGCCAATTGTACGACAACCGATAACTTCAATGCCTTCTGGGAAACTCCAGCCAGTGAGGTTGTTTTTAGGAATGTAAACTCGTTTAAAACCTAACTTTGCAGCTTCACTAACACGTTGTTCGATTTTTGACACACGTCTCATCTCTCCAGTCAATCCAATCTCACCAATGAAGCAGTCAGTTGGCTGTGTTTCTTTTTCTTTATAACTGGATGCAATACTAATCGCAATAGATAGATCAATCGCCGGCTCATCTAACTTCACTCCTCCAGCTGCTTTTAAGTAAGCATCGTAGTTTTGAAGCAGTAACCCAGCTCGTTTTTCTAAAACAGCCATGATCAGTGACACTCGTGAATAATCTAAACCACTAGCTGTTCGTTTGGCATTACCAAATACTGTTGGTGTAATTAATGATTGAATCTCAACAAGAATTGGTCGAGTTCCTTCCATCGCAGCTACGACTGCTGACCCATTCGTACCAGCTAAGCGTTCTTCTAAGAATAGTTGTGACGGATTCATCACTTCTTTCAACCCATCTTCATTCATTTCAAAGATACCAATTTCATTCGTTGAGCCAAATCGATTTTTCACTGCTCTTAAGATACGGAAAGTGTGATGTTGCTCACCTTCAAAGTACAGTACTGTATCTACCATATGCTCTAACATTCTTGGTCCAGCAATAGCACCTTCTTTAGTCACATGACCAACAATGAATGTCGCAATATCATTAGACTTTGCCATTTTCATTAAGGTAGCTGTTGATTCTCTTACTTGAGATACACTACCGGCAGCACTTTCGATTTCGGGGTGGTGCATGGTTTGAATTGAATCTACAATTAAGAATTCTGGTCTTAACTCTTCAACCGTATCTTGAATTGCACCTAAATCGGTCTCTGCATATAAGTAAAAATTAGAGCCAATCAACTCTAAACGTTCCGCACGCATTTTGATTTGACTAGCACTTTCTTCACCTGTCACATATAATACTTTACCGCCAGCATTATTTAAGAATGCTGAAATTTGAAGGAGTAAAGTTGACTTCCCAATTCCAGGATCGCCACCGATTAGAACCAATGATCCCGGCACCACGCCGCCACCAAGTACCCTATTAAACTCTTCAAAAGGAACTTTGACACGGTCCTCACGTTCAATTTCAACTTCGCTTATGAGTGAAGCTTTCGATTTTACGCCGCTAAATGATGTGCGACTGCGATTATCTTTTGGATCTTCAATCTTTTCTTCAACAAATGTGTTCCATCGTCCACAAGACGGACAGCGACCTAAATATTTTGGTGATTCAGTTCCACATTCCTGACACATGAAAATAGTTTTTTTCTTCTTTTTTGCCATCTGCTTAGCTCCCTTCTTTAAATCTATCAGGCCTATTTACTCAACAGGCAACAGTTACAATTTTACAAACCACTTGATCCGAATCCACCTGTACGTTTTTGGAAAGTTGTTCCTGTTTCGTCTATCGTACGATAAGGGGTAAAGATTCCTTGTGCGATGCGCTCTCCTTTTTTAATCATGACATCTTCTAAACCATAGTTAATAAGTTGAACGAAGATTTCGCCTTCATTCTTATCATTATTATAATAGTCTGCATCGATAACTCCAATGCCGTTAGGTAACGCTAACTGTCTTTTCATCGGGTTACTTGAGCGGTTAGCCAATAATAAATATTCATCATCAGGCATATAAGCTTTCAAACCTGTCGGAACGAGTGTTGATCCTAAAAAAGTAGTATTAGCTTCTGGCAAAGGTCGCCCTTCATATGCTTCATTCACGCCTTGGTTAGCAAGTATTGCCTGCCATATGGAAGGTAACGTAATGTCCTCAGCCGCTTCAATATCATAACCAGCAGATAGTGCTGTTGCTCGTTTAGGAATTCTTATTCCTTGATTTTGATATTTTGTCACCACTTCGAATCCTCGTAAATCGCACATATCATCACTCCTACTTAAAACTTCAACTACAATATTATAGCATTTATAATGAGTGATTTCATTGATAAAAAATGGCACAAAAAATCGCGTCGCCGTCTTCAGTTTATCATACGAAAATGGTACGCGATTTAATGCTTAAATATAGGGGATTTATTTAATGAATTTTTTAACGAAGAACTTCCTCAGTCTCGGGATCAAAGAAATGACTCTTAGGCATATTAAAGACTAGCTCTACAACCTCACCGGGTTCAAATGTAGAACGAGCATCCACACGAGCGACAAAATCATTTGTACCCAAGTTACAATAAATCATCGTTTCTGCACCTAATAACTCTGAAACTGAAACTGTTGGCTTTACAAGAGCTTCCGGGTTTGCGTCCACTGCAATCGGCTCGCTACGAATATCTTCAGGACGGATACCAAAGATAACATGGTCACCATCCTTAAATCCGGCTTCACGTAAAACTTTTAGTTTTCCTTCTGGTACGCGGACATTTAATTCAGGGCCACTTACAATATGATCGCCTTCTAAAGTGACATCGAAGAAGTTCATGGCTGGTGAACCAATAAAACCACCGACAAAAACGTTCACTGGATTATTATATACCTCTTTCGGTGTCCCAATTTGCTGTATAAATCCATCTTTTAGAATAACAATACGGTCAGCCATCGTCATCGCTTCAGTCTGATCATGGGTGACGTAAATCGATGTTGTACCTAAACGTTGGTGAAGCTTTGCAATTTCAGCACGCATCGCAACACGTAACTTAGCATCCAAGTTAGATAACGGTTCATCCATCAAGAAGACTTTCGCATCACGAACAATTGCTCGTCCTAATGCCACACGTTGACGTTGACCACCAGATAACGCGGCAGGTTTACGGTCAAGTAAATCAGATAAACCAAGTATTCCAGCGGCATTTTCAACACGTTCTTTAATGTCTTCTTTTTTAAACTTACGTAATTTTAGACCGAACGCCATATTATCATAAACAGTCATATGTGGATATAACGCATAGTTTTGAAAAACCATAGCAATATCACGATCTTTAGGCGCGACATCATTCATCACTCGATCACCAATTTTTAACTCACCTTCTGTAATCTCTTCTAAACCGGCAATCATACGTAAAGTTGTCGATTTACCACAACCAGAAGGGCCTACGAAGACAATAAATTCTTTATCTTTAATGTCCATATTAAAATCTGTTACCGCATAGCCGTCAGCATTGTCATATTTTTTATGTATGTTTTTTAGAGAAATATCAACCATCAAAATCATCCTTTTCTTAATGTATCTATATTATAGAATGTAACCCATTTCAATCCTATGTCAAATTGCACAAAATTCTATCTCTCTCTTTGGCAGCTTGACCAAAGCACTTACTATCATCTTTAAGCTGATAAATTGATTTTTGACCCTATAATCCATATAATAACAAGTGACTGAGAATTCTAAGAAAGAGGTGCTGGGGTGTCAACAGTTTTTTTATCCCCATATGAAATAAAAGAACATATCACATTAAGAAATCGTGTTATTATGGCCCCAATGACCATTAATTCGAGTACAACGGAAGGCGAAGTGACGGATGAGGAGCTAGCTTATTATCTAGTCAGATCTAGCAGTCCAGGTGCTGTTATTACTGCGGGCGCTTATATATCTTCTGAAGGACAAGCTTTTAATAACGGTATGTCTGTCGCTAAAGATCGATTCATCCCCGGCTTAAAAAAATTAGCTTCAGTTATTCAAATACAAGGGGCGAAAGCTATTTTACAAATCTATCACGGTGGACGAATGGCTCGATCAGAGCTAAATAGCGGACGTATTCCAGTGGCTCCTTCAGCCGTAAAAGCCGATCGACCATGGGCTGAATTTCCAAGACAGTTGGGGATGACAGATATCGAGCTGATTATCAATCAATTCGCCCAAGCTGTCAGACGAGCGATTAACGCAGGTTTTGACGGAGTAGAACTTCACGGAGCGAATACTTACTTATTACAGCAATTCTTCTCGCCACATTCTAACCGACGAACAGATGAATGGGGTGGCAGCTTCGAGAACAGAATGAAATTTCCTCTTAGAGTCATTCATGCTTGTCAGCAGATGATAGATAAATACGCCGATGACTCATTCATTCTTGGCTATCGTATTAGTCCTGAAGAAATAGAAACGCCTGGTATTCGACTCGATGATACTTTACAGTTTATTGATCAAATTATTGATCATGGTATCGATTATATCCATTTATCATTGAAACATTACTACCAACCCTCTATAGTTGGTATTGGGAATTACCACGTTAATATTCCCAAAGAAATATATAAACATATTAACCAGCGTATTCCGATGATCAATGTAGGACGAGTACTTAGTCCTAAAGATGCAACCAAAGCATTGGAGTATAGTGACTTAATCGCAGTAGGTCGTCAATATATAATGGACCCCAGATGGATTCAAAAATATGAACTGGGTCGTGAAAAAGAAATCTATAAAGCCATTCATTTAAGCAAACAAAACCAATTGGGAATTCCCGATGGATTATGGAACATGATTACAAATGCTCCTGGATGGTTTCCAATTGAAGAATAGAACAGGAGAATGAGATATGAAATTAACAATTAGTGATACAGCAGTGAAGTGGTTCGAGAATGAATACCCACTAGATAAAGGAGAAGGACTCCGTTTTTTTGGTAAAACATATGGTAAAACAGAAGTCCACGAAGGCTTTTCTGTAGGCATCAAATTAGCTAATCCAAAAAAACACGACGTAATGGCTGAACATAATGAAAACGAACGCACCTATTTTACATCCAAAGACGATGATTGGTTTTTTAATGGTTATGATTTAGAAGTAGACTTCGACATAGAGAATGAAGTGCCCATTTACCATTTTCACTCAAATCAATAAAATAACATAATATACACATAAAAGCAGCAATAGTTTCTCTTTGAACAGAGATCTGATTGCTGCTTTTTTGATTGCTTATCAACTACCTTCTAACGCTGTTTTAATTGTTCGTATGAGTATATCTTTATAATTATTATTTGGATAATCATTATCAATCCTCACTAAATAACCCGTATCCTCTTATAATCAATCCGTGATTAACGCTAACTCTTTTCTTACTTGGGCGTCATTCATCTTTTGATGTTTTCATAGTTCTATAGTTCCTTAATATTATCATTGTTATATACTTGTCATTTCTATAAAACCAATGCGTATAAATAATTTATTAGTTATAATTAACTTATACTAAAAATTAAATGGAGGTTTTAGTCGATGAAAGAAGTAAAAACAAATCAAGCACCTGCTGCGGTAGGTCCATATTCACAAGGTATATCTACTGGTAATTTGGTTTATTTATCTGGTCAATTAGGCTTAGATCCACACTCAGGTGAAATGCAAGATGGGATCAAAAATCAAACAGTCCAAGCTTTTAAAAATATCCAAGGCTTACTCGAAAGCGAAGGCTTATCATTAGATCATGTTGTTAAAGTTTTAGTTCTACTTGCGGATATTAACGACTTCAGTACGGTGAATAACATTTATGCCGAACAGTTTTCTGAGCCATTCCCTGCCCGCAGTGCTTTTGCGGTGAAAGATTTACCTCTTGGTGGCTTAGTCGAAATTGAAGTGATCGCCGAAAGAACTGAATAATTTTAAAAAGAAGCGCCCCGCCTTAGTCATCACTATTGCACTAAAGAGGGAGCACTTCTTTTTTCTTTCATTATATTCTTATTTTATATAATTACTTTTTTTCTACTTTTTTGGCTGATTGAGCTGCTGCAAGACGAGCTACTGGCACACGGTAAGGTGAGCAAGAAACATAGTTTAAATCTAATGAATCAAAGAAATGGACGGATTTTGGATCGCCACCATGTTCACCACAAACACCTATCTTAAGATTAGGCTTTACCTTGCGTGCTTTCTCAACTGCTAGCTTAACTAAAGCGCCGACACCTTCTTGATCAATTGTAGTGAATGGATCATTTTCCATAATACCACGTTCAATATATTCAGGAATAAATACGCCTGCATCATCACGTGAGTAACCGAATGTCATTTGAGTTAAATCATTGGTACCGAAACTGAAGAAGTCAGCATGTTTGGCAATCTGATCTGCAATTAAAGTTGCGCGAGGAATCTCAATCATCGTTCCAATCATATATTTTAGTTCAACACCTGTTTGCTCGCAACGTTCTTCAATTATTTCTTTTATCTGATCTTTTACTTGAGTATATTCTTTAATTTGACCAACTAATGGCACCATAATTTCTGGCTTAACGTCATGACCTTCTTCTTGTTTAACTTCAATCGCTGCATCGATCACTGCACGAATTTGCATGTTAATAATTTCAGGATAAGTTACACCTAGACGAACACCACGGTGCCCTAACATTGGATTAATTTCATGTAGCGATTCAATGCGGCGTACCATTTCTTCATGAGAAATAGTCATGTCTTCAGCGATTTTCTTAATCGCTTCATCTGTAGTTGGTAAGAATTCATGTAATGGTGGATCTAATAAGCGAACAGTGACTGGTAATTCTTTAGTTACTTTATAAATATCGACAAAATCTGTTTTTTGGTATTCGTATAATTTTTCTAAATATTTGACACGTTCCTCAGTTGAACTAGACAGAATCATTTTACGAACTTCTAAAATACGCTCTTCTTTAAAGAACATATGCTCTGTACGGATTAAACCAATGCCCTCAGCACCAAAGTCTAGTGCTTGCTTTACATCTTCAGGTGTATCAGCATTTGTACGAACAGACATCTCACGAACATCATCCACTCGACTCATAAAGTCTTCGTATTGATCATCCATTAGTGCTTCACTTAAGGCTACTTTGCCAACATAGACCGTACCAGTACTACCATTGATTGAAATCATATCTCCTTCGTTAATGATTCCGCCTTGATAGCTAAAGCTATCTTCATTCGTGTTAATTTTAATATCTGAACAACCCGCCACACAACATTTACCCATACCACGAGCCACTACAGCTGCATGAGAAGTCATACCGCCACGAGAGGTTAAGATACCACTGGCAGAAACCATTCCTGCTAAATCTTCTGGTGAAGTCTCACGACGAACTAAAATGGCTGGTTCACCTTTTGCTACGGTGTCTTGGACAGTTTCAACACTGAAACATACGCGACCAATTGCTGCTCCAGGTGAAGCGGCTAAACCTTGGCCAATTTTTTCGGCACGCTCTAACGCTTCTTCATCAAACGTTGGGTGCATTAATGTTTCTAATTGATTGGTTGATAATTTCATGACACTCTGGTCAGCAGAAATAATGCCGTCATGGTATAAATCATTAGCAATTTTAATCGCTGCATGAGCTGTACGTTTACCATTACGAGTTTGTAACAGGTATAACTCTTTATTTTCGATAGTAAATTCAATATCTTGCATATCTAAATAATGTTCTTCTAATTTTTTAGCTACATTATGAAGTTCATTATAGATATCAGGCATTACCTCTTGCAAAAGACTAATATCCTGCGGTGTTCGAATGCCCGCCACTACATCTTCACCTTGAGCGTTCATTAAGAATTCACCGAATAGTTTATGTTCGCCAGTTGAAGGGTTGCGAGTAAACATAACACCTGTACCAGAGTCATCACCCATATTACCAAACACCATCGACTGAACGTTTACTGCTGTTCCTAAAAGACCGGTAATTTCATTAATTTCACGATAGAGCACGGCACGATCATTATTCCAAGATTTGAAGACTGCCTCTACTGCTTTGTAAAGCTGCTCATAGGGATCTTGCGGAAAAGGAACGCCTACTTCTTGTTCATATTTTGTTAAGTACTTTTTAGTAAGGGCTTTCAAATCTTCGGCAGTTAAATGAGTATCATCTTCGACACCTTTTTCTTCTTTTGCTTTTTCTAAAAGTGATTCAAAGTGAACCATTGGAATTTCATTGACAACGTTTGCAAACATTTGGATAAAACGACGATAACTATCAAAAGCAAAACGTTCGTTAGAAGTTGAGCTGGCTAACCCTTTTACTGATTCATCATTTAAACCTAAGTTCAAGATAGTATCCATCATGCCTGGCATTGATTCTGCTGCACCAGAACGAACTGAGAATAATAGTGGTGAATTAATATCACCGAACTGTTTATTCATCAATTTTTCAACGTCTTTAACATGTTGATCGATATCTTTTTTTAACCCATCCCATAATTGGTGATGATGGTTTTCGTGGAAATCTTTACATGCTTCGGTTGTGATCGTAAAACCTTGTGGAACGTTTAGACCAAGACTTGTCATCTCAGCCAAGTTCGCTCCTTTGCCACCAAGGATGTGTTTCATTTGACGGTTACCTTCAGCAAAACTATAAACGAATTTCATTATTTTCTCTCCCTTTATCATAGTTAATTAATTTTTTCTAAATAATCTAAAATTTCCGCTGCTGTTTCTTCTATCGCTTTGTTCTCAACATTAATTTTAATACAGCCAATCTTTTTCATAATTTCTTCGCCGTATTGTAACTCTTCCAAGATTCGCGCTTTATCAGCATATTTAGATCGACGTGACATGCCGTATGAGCGCAAACGTTCTTTACGAATCTGGTTTAAAAAGTGAACACTATTTGTTAGACCGATAACTCTCGAAGCTGGCACTTCAAATAGTTCTTTTGGCGGTTGATTTTCAGGAAATATTGGAATATTAGCTACCTTGTATCCTTTATTCGCTAAGTACATCGACAGTGGGGTCTTAGAAGTTCGGGACACACCAATGATTGTTAAGTCTGCTTTTAAGACTCCTTCTGGATCTTGACCATCATCATAACGAACTGCAAATTCAATCGCTTTAATTCGTTTGAAGTATTCATCGTCTGTTTTTCTGACACGTCCAATTTCACTAGCCGGTGATTCTCCAGTCATATCCGAAATCGCTTCTAAACCGGCTCCGATAATATCAATCACCCGAACATGATGCTCATTGGCTACTTGATTCATATATTTTTTTAAATCCGGCTCCACAAATGTATAAAATATTAAGTTGGCTTCGGAATCATCAATAATTTCAAAAATTTTATCTATCGAATTTTTAGTTATTATATTTCCAAATCGTCTAATTTTAAAGTCAACATCTGAAAACTGTGTGGTAATAGACTTTATTACTTGTAAGCCCGTATCACCAACAGAGTCAGATACTGCATAAATATTTATCTTACTCACTATCAGCCCTCCATCACACATCTGATTCTAGAATTGAATAAAGCACATTATTCATCACCGTTTTAGATACCTTACCAATAATCGTATCTTTTTTAGTCTCTTGATCATATTTTAAAACAGGTAAGCTATCCACTTTATGCATCACGATTTTTTTACATGCTTGAGCTACTGTATCATCGTGGCGCAAAGTTATAATATTCGGCGACCGGCTCATCACGAAACTGATACTTAGTTCGTTAGCGTTCTTTCCCATCATCGCTGCTTTAAGTAAGTCCTTGCGCGAAACAATTCCTGCCAAGTCGCCATCTTGAGTCACGTACAACGACCCTGTGTCTTCTAAGAAAACCAAGTTGATGGCTTCTGAGATTGGTGTCTCGATATCAATAATGATGGGTACTTTCATAACTTCTTCAACGTTTTTTTGTGCAATGTCAGTAATCAAAAACGGCGTGACATAATGTCTATTATATAAATAACCAACCTTCGGCTTAGCAATAAGAATCTCAGTTGATGTTAGTAAGGTTAAATCGGGGCGTATCGTAGCTTTGGAAAGATTTAATTCATTAGCAATCTGATCTCCGGTAATCGGAGCAGATGCTTTGACATATTCAATGATTTCTTTTTGCCTATCACTGAGTTTCATCGTTTTCCCCTTTCAATATGACATATTAAACAATTATATAGTATGTCTTATTTAAATAAATGTCAAGTATAATATATGTTATATAATATAAAAAACTTGTTTTTTTACTTTTTATTCTTATTTAACGTATAAGATACCACTAATTGCTCCAATTAAACATTTATTATATCTGGACAATTAAAAAAGTCTGCTAACAGTTTTTGACTGCAACAGACTTTTGTTATATATTATTTATTTTCAAAAGGGACCTTAAGTAAATTTCCATCTAAGTATCTTTCTACAATTTGACGATCATCGCCTCGATAAATTAGCATTTCTAAACGTTCAGCAAGTGATAACTTATTTATACGATAACTAGAATCATCAATGATCAGTGCATCAAAAGTCGCACCGGGTACGAATGATCCCGTATTTCCAAAGAATGATCCGCCACCACGTGTTGCTAGAAAGAAAGCTTCATCAAAAGTAATAACGTCAGATTCATCGCCATCATAAAGGCTTAGTAATTTAGACGCTTTAATACTATCTTTCATATTATCAAGCATATTTAATGAATCGCCTGCTGCGATATCTGAACCTAAACCAACTGGAATTCCTCGCTTAATCATCTGTTTAACTTTCGCTACACCGCTCATTAAATTAACATTTGACGATGGACAGTGACCGACATAAAGTTGTTGATCAGCCATTATATCAAGTTCATCATCCTTATTGTAAATCGAATGCGCTAAAATAGTACGATGTGGTATTAATGAGCCATGTCGCTCATAGGCATTTAGGTATCCAGTCGAATCGGGCGCTAATTCCTTTACCCATTCAATCTCGTCTAGGTTTTCGTTCAAGTGAGTTTGAATTGCTAAGTCACGACTCTGAGCTAACTTTCCTATCATTATCATTAGTTCATCGGTACAAGTTGGGATAAAGCGTGGTGTAAGAATTGGTTTTATTCTTTCACTTACTGAACTAAATGCATCCAGTACTTTTAGTGTATCGGCTATTGACTCTTTCGCGCTTACTTCAACGTACTCCTCATTCGAATTACGGTCCATATTTACTTTTCCTATATATGCGCTCAACCCGGCTTGATCAAAGATGTTCATCAATTCAATGGTACCATCCGCATGCAGTGATGAAAAAACACATGATCTTAACGTCCCAAAGTTATATAAATCGCGCAATAACTGCTGGTACATCTTTTTAGCATAAGACTCTTTATGATATTTTGCTTCTTCCGGAAAAGTATACGTTTTTAACCAAGGAAGTAGCGGCAAATCTAAGCCCATCCCAATATTACCATACTGCGGGGCATGTAAGTGAATGTCTACAAATGATGGAATAATGAGTTGATCACCATAGTCGATGACTTCTATCCCCTGATATTCACTAGATAATTCTGGTGTAATTGAAACAACTTTTCCTTGATCTTCAATGATATAATGTTGTTCATACGTCTCTAATTTCCCAAATTCTGGCGTATGAACAATATTTCCCTTTAATGCTTTCATTCAATCGGCTCCCCTTACCGTTCACTGATTGTCATATTCATTTATTAATATTTAGTTTTCTACAATATGGACTAAGAAAATCCTTGCCAAGCTGCATTCTGTCCAGCTATTCTTCCTGTCACAAACGCTGCAGTGATATTATAACCACCTGTGTAGCCATTGATATCAAGCACCTCACCACAGAAAAATAAATTTGACATTAATTTTGACTCCATCGTCTTCGGATTCACTTCATTAGTATCCACGCCGCCACCAGTCACATAGCCTTTTTCAATTGGCAGTGATCCACTGGCTGTAATATTAAAATATTTTATTTTTTTAATTAATTGATTAACTTCTGAATGGACAAGTTGCTTATATAAACTACTTGGATCGAGGTTCAATTGTCTACAAATCAATTCCCCCATACGCTCTGGCATCCACATCTTTAATAATGTCTTCAGTTGCTTATCCCGATTAGTTTCAGCTTTTAACTTCCATTCTTCTTCTGAAATTTCAGGAATTAAATCAATGCTTAAGTAACATATCTCTGCTCCAGTATCTCGCATAAAGAGATTAACGTGACCAGATGACCTTAAAATGGCAGGTCCACTATATCCAAAATGAGTAAAAATCATATCTAAATTATGTTTCACAATTGCTTTGTCTTGATCATCCCAAACAGTCACTTCAACATCTCTTAATGGAACCCCCTGCATGAAGCGGTCTTTAATATGCTGGTCATCACTCGTTAACGGTACTTCTGTTGCATATAGTGATGTGATTGTATGCCCTGCAATTCTCGCAAAGCGGTAGCCATCACCGGTTGTTCCAGTCTTCGGATATGCTTTGCCACCGATTGCTAAAACGACTGCATTAGCACCGTACATACCATTTGATGTTCTCACACCTAAAACTTGACGTTTATCCATATCATAAACAATATCTTCAACAGGTTCTTTTAGTTTTATAGTAACATCATATTGTTCTAACTCATTAACTAATGTATCTAATATTGTTTTTGAACGATCCGTTACAGGGAACATTCGTCCATGATCTTCTTCTTTTAACTGAACTCCTCTTGATTCAAAGAATTCAATAATATCTTCTTGATCAAATTGATTTAAAGGACCGTATAAAAACTTTCCATTTCCTGGAATATGGTCGATTAAATCTTCCCTTGTCGTACGATTCGTCACGTTACAACGTGTACCACCGGTCAGTAATAATTTGCGACCGAGCTGGCGATTTTTCTCAACAATTAATACACGTGCACCGTTCTGTGCTGCATTAATCGCTGCCATCAATCCGCTCGTCCCGCCTCCAATAACAATGACGTTGTAAGATTCTGTTGGTTTAAACTGCATGATATCCCTACCTATTCATTCAATTAAGCAGTTAAATATAATATGACATTGTTTTTTACTTTCATCATTTAAATATTTACTATTGTTTGAGTTTTCAGCATTCAGTATAAAATCCTATTGTTTTCTAGTATAAATTATTATTTTTAATATTCTTCAATGTTTTTATAATTTTTTTATTATTCATCTTACCAACCTATGCAAAATACTACCAATATATTATATCGATAAACAGCAGAGATAGAAAAGGTTTTTAGGCACAAAAAAACTCCGCAAGCAGGACTCGAACCTGCGACGACGCGATTAACAGTCGCGCGCTCTACCAACTGAGCTATTGCGGAATCATAAGAAATATAAAAAATAAAGAAACTGTGCATGGCGACGTCCGGCTTTCACATAGGTAAAACCTATACTATCCTCGGCGCTAAGAAGCTTAACTACTGTGTTCGGTATGGGAACAGGTGGGTCCTTCTTGCTATCATCACCACACACTATG
>DATGUS010000052.1:0-14995 GCA_035301245.1 Alloiococcus sp.
ACATTTTCAAACGGATGATTATTTAGTTAAAGCTGTTAAAAATGTTTCTTTAACAGTTGAGCGCGGCGATATATATGGCGTTGTTGGTTATAGTGGAGCAGGTAAAAGTACCTTAGTTAGAACGATCAACTTACTACAAAAACCAACCAATGGCACGGTCGTAGTTAATGATCAGGATATGTTGAATTTAAAACCACACGAACTAAGACAAAGTCGCAAAAAGATCGGGATGATCTTCCAGCACTTTAACTTAATGAATGCGAGAACAGTGAGTGGGAACATCTTATATGCACTCCGCTCATCTGGATTAACGAAAGAAGAAAAACAGTTGAAGGTGACAGAGTTACTGGAATTAGTTGGCTTATCTGACAAGCAAGATGCCTACCCGTCACAATTATCTGGTGGACAAAAGCAACGTGTCGGGATCGCACGAGCATTAGCTAACGATCCTGAAGTGCTTTTATGTGATGAGGCAACCAGTGCTCTTGATCCGAAAACAACTATTGACATCTTAAAGCTATTAAAGGAATTGAATGAAAAGTTAAACTTAACCATTGTCTTAATTACACATGAGATGGATGCTATTAAAGAGATTTGCAATAAAGTAGCGGTGATGGAAGAAGGCGAAATTGTCGAGCAAGGTGATATTATCAAGATTTTCACCGAGCCTGAAAACACTTTAACACAAGAATTCATCCAAACGGCTTTAGGTATTGATCAGGCGTTGAAAAAATTAAGTTTACAAAAAGACTTAATGAACTTATCCGCTGACAGTCAAGTGGCACAACTAGCCTTTAAAGAAGGTAGTGCCAGCAAACCATTTATTAAAGAAGTGTATGAACGCTTTAATATCGGAACAAATATTGTCTACGGGAATGTTGAAATTCTATCTGATGAAATTATTGGTTATTTAGTGGTGATTTTTAAAGGAGAACACCAATCTCTACAGGATACTTACCAGTTCTTAGAAAATAACAATATTTCAGTGAATTTATTGGAACATGTACAAACCGACCAGGGGTATGATTTAGTTCCAAGACATAACAGTGGATCAAAGCAGGAGGCATAACAGATGACTAAATTACTTTTTATTAATGATTTATTTGTAAAATTCTTCCCACACTCTAGTGAAATTCCAGAGCGATTTGTGGAAGCAACATGGGAAACATTATATATGACGCTAGTAACCGCGTTGATTGCTGGCATATTAGGTATCTTTTTTGGGGTCATCTTGACCGTTACTTATAAAGGTAATATTTTAGAAAATAAAGCAGTTTATAGCACACTCGAAAAATTGATTAACATCTTTCGGTCAGTCCCTTTCATCATCATGTTAGCATTAATTTATCCGGTAACAAGAGCGATTGTTGGCACAACGATCGGAACGACGGCAGCGATTGTGCCACTTGTTGTAGCAACCGTTCCGTTTTATTCGAAGCAAGTAGAGTCAGCTTTACTTGAAGTAGACAGTGGGATTGTTGAAGCAGCAGAAGCTATGGGGTCAAGCCCAATAGAGATTATCTTTAGTGTGTATCTTAAAGAAGGCTTACCAGCACTACTTCGCGTGTCTGCTGTAACGGTTGTCAATTTAATCGGATTAACAGCGATGGCTGGAGCTGTTGGTGGTGGTGGTCTTGGTAACTTGGCAATCACAAGAGGGTATAACCGTTATCAACATGACGTCACTCTCCTGTCGACAATCATTATTATGATCATTGTTTTTATCAGTCAAAGCATTGGTAATTACTTTGTAAAAAGAGCAGATCATACAAACAAATAAAAAAGGAGCTGTTTCATATGAACTTAAAAAAATTAGCCTTTACAGCGTTAAGTATGGTTAGTCTAACCACTTTAGCCGCTTGTGGGAATAACGAAAAATCAATTAAGGTTGGTGTTATCGGTGAGGATTATGATGAGTGGGAGCATGTCAGTGAAAAAGTGAAAGATGAGGGTATTAACTTGGAAGTGGTTGCCTTTACAGATTATTCACAACCGAACCGAGCCCTAGCAGATGGTGACATTGATCTGAATGCTTTCCAACACCACATTTTCTTAGAAAACTTCAATGAAGAATTTGGTGCTGATTTAGAACCAATTGCGAATACAATTATTGAACCACTAGGTATCTATTCTGATGAAGTGACTGATGTATCAGAAATTGGTGACGGCGACCAGATTTCTATTCCAAACGACGTCACAAACGGGGGTCGTGCGCTGATTTTACTACAATCAGCAGGTTTAATTGAAGTAGATCCTGAAGTAGGGATTACACCAACGGTTGATGATATCACAGATAACCCACTGAACTTAGAGATCACTGAACTTGATGCAGCTCAAACAGCTCGTTCTTTAGGTGACGTGACAGCAGCGATTGTAAACGCCGATATGGCAGTGAACGCAGGTTTCGATCCGAATCAAGATGCGATTTTCTTAGAACCAATTGATGAAAATTCAGAACCATACATTAACTTAATCGCAGCACGCGCAGATGATGACCGTGAAGAATTCGATGTCATTATCGAAGCGTACCAAGCAGATGACACCATCGAAGTTCTGCAAGAAAGAACAAAAGGCTCAACTATTCCAGTGTGGAAAGAAGATTTTCAAAATAATTAATAGTCAATTAATAAAAAAAGGGGAAATAAATAATGTCAATTAAAAAAATAATTACAGGAATTTTAAGTGTTGTTAGTGTCCTTGTATTGGCAGCTTGTAGCGGAGGTGGCGAAGAAGATACTGTTCGACTAGGTGTCATCGGGGAAGACAATGAAGCGTGGGAATTTGTGGCAGATAAATTAGCTGATGAGGGCATCCATTTAGAGATTGTCACTTTTACTGAATATTCACAGCCGAACCGTGCGTTAGCTGATGGGGACATTGATTTAAATGCTTTCCAACACCGTATTTTCTTAGAGAACTTTAACGAAGAATTTGGTACGGACTTAGTGCCGATTGCCGATACAAATATTGCGCCTTTAGGTCTTTTCTCAGAAGAAATAACTGATGTTTCAGAGATTGAAGAAGGCGATCAAATTTCAATCCCGAACGACGTAACGAACGGGGGCCGTGCATTAATTTTACTGCAGACAGCTGGCTTGATTGAAGTAGATCCAGAAGTTGGTATTACCCCAACAGTGGATGATATTACAGACAACCCACTAAACTTAGAGATTGTAGAATTAGATGCTTCACAAACGGCTCGTTCCTTAGGAGATGTGACAGCAGCGATTATCAACTCTGGTATGGCTGTTGATGCGGGGTTTATTCCAAGCGAAGATTCAATCTTTTTAGAACCGGTTGATGAAAAATCAGAACCATATATCAATATCATTGCCGCGCGAGCAGACGATGACCGTGAAGTCTATGATAAAGTGGTCGATGCTTATCAATCAGAAGATACACTAGAAATTATTCAAGAACAATCTAAAGGATCTAGCTTTGCTGTGTGGGCTGAAGATTTAAATGAGTAGAACCTTCCCTCCCTTATGTGAGGTTCTGCTAATTTAAAAAATAACCATGGTTACCCGCTAAAGACGACTCAGTGGGTGGCCATGGTTTATGTTTTGAAGAAATATAACTTAGTGTATCCAACACACTTGTGTCATTTCTTGACTGCAACATAGCTTAATTTTATTTTCTTTTTTAGAAGATGGTTAAATTTTAGAAATATTAATAATAACTAAACTCTGTTTCGGAATATAGTTTAATTTTTATATAAAAATTTGTACGTAGTTACAGACTCCTTTTGTCAGAGGGCTTAGTGTGATGTATAATAAAGTGGACTATTTAATGAAGGAGACTGTTTATGAGTCGAGTAATTTTAACAGGCGACAGACCAACAGGTAAATTACACTTAGGTCACTATATCGGTTCATTAAGAAATCGTGTAGCGATGCAAGATGATAAAGATAATGAACTGTTCATTATGGTTGCCGATCAACAAGCCCTAACTGATAATGCGAAAAATCCTAAGAAAGTACAAGAGAGTGTTCTGCAAGTCGCATTAGATTATTTATCTGTGGGGTTAACGCCGGAAAGATCGAAGCTTTTTATTCAATCACAAATCCCACAGCTTCCAGAATTAATGATGTATTACTTAAACTTAGTAACCACATCACGATTAAAACGAAACCCGACAGTGAAGTCAGAAATTCAACAAAAAGACTTTAAAGAAAGTATTCCTGCTGGGTTTTTTGTTTATCCAGTTAGCCAAGCAGCAGATATTACCGCCTTTAAAGCAACACATGTGCCAGTGGGTGATGATCAGAAGCCGATGCTTGAACAAGCTAGAGAGATTGTTCGTGACTTTAACTCTATTTACAAAAAAGATGTGTTGGTTGAACCAGAAATTGTCTTACCACCAAAAGGTCAAGGACGCTTAGTCGGTATCGATGGTGCAGGTAAAATGAGTAAGTCATTAAACAACGGTATTTACTTATCTGACCCTGAAGATGTCATTACGAAAAAAGTAATGAGTATGTACACTGACCCCAACCATATTCATGTGGAAGATCCAGGTCAAGTAGAAGGCAACGTCGTTTTCACTTATTTAGATGTCTTTGATGAAGATAAAGAAAAAGTCCAAGAATTAAAAGAGTACTATCGTCAGGGTGGCCTTGGTGATGTAAAAATTAAACGTTACTTAAATGATGTTTTACAGGCACACTTGAAACCGATTCGCGAACGTCGTTTAGAATTAGAGAAAAATCCTGACTACGTAATGTCTATTCTAAAACAAGGTAGCGAAGAAGCGCAGAAAGTTGCTGCGAAGACGCTTGATGAAGTAAAAGATGCCATGGGGATTAACTACTTCTAAAATAAAATAGTTTAAATATTTAAGCACTGTTTTACCGATTAACTGTAAAATAGTGCTTTTTTCATGCCTATATGTTGTATCTATTGAAATAAAAAATACAATATCTTGTGTTGTTTTCTTGAAGTTTTACTATATCTTGTATAGAATAGAACCTGACCACAAGATGTAGTGAAGTAATTAAAAATCTTAATTATTTTTTTATTTACACTTGTTAAATTAATAACATGAAAGTAGGGAGTCCAGTGAAAAAGGCATCACAATTAAAATTGAATGTGTTAACTGAACCAGCATATGTGAATAAAAGAGATGGAAGAAAACAAGGTTTTGATTTTGAAAAATTATATCAGTCTTACTTAGCTGTATTACAGCACCAAAAAGAAGAGCCGGTTAACCAGAAAACTTTTCAGTATTGGTTTTTACTAAAATTTAAAGAAATAGACGATGACGTTGTAGAAGCAAATCAACTCTTCCAATGGATGCATTTATTTTTAAAAGAAAATAATAATCAGCCGTCTATTTCAAATTTAATGGACTATCATGAATCTAAATTAAAGAACTATGATAAGCAACGGGATATTAACCAGCGTATTCAAACATTAATCGCAAAAGATAAAACAGTTATTAATGAGAATGCGAATAAAGATAGCAATGTTTTTAATACACAACGTGATCTCACTGCGGGGATTGTGGCAAAAGCTGTAGGATTAAGAATGTTACCGGAACATGTAGCGAATGCTCATGAAAAAGGAGATATTCACTATCATGACTTAGATTATTCACCGTATTCAGCCATGTCTAATTGCTGTTTAATTGACTTTGAGTCCATGTTTAAGGAAGGCTTCTATATAGGGAATGCGGAAGTTGAGTCTCCTAAGTCCATTCAAACCGCAACTGCTCAGACGGCACAAATTATTGCGAATGTGGCGTCCAGCCAGTACGGTGGGTGTACGTTTGACAGAATTGATGAAGTATTAGCGCCTTATGCCTATTTAAATTACGAAAAACATATAAAATTAGCAAAAGAATGGATAGAGAGTGAAGAACGCCAGAGAGACTTTGCTTTAGAAAGAACGAAAAAAGATATTTATGATGCGATGCAAAGTTTAGAGTATGAAATTAATACGTTGTATACCTCTCAAGGACAGACACCATTCACTAGTGTTGGTTTTGGCTTGGGAACAAGCTGGATTGAACGAGAAATTCAAAAATCAATTCTAAAAGTACGCCTTGAAGGACTCGGTAAAGAAAAACGCACAGCTATTTTTCCAAAACTTATTTTTACTATTAAAGAAGGGGTGAATTTTAAAGTACATGATCCGAATTACGATATTAAGCAGCTGGCTTTAAAATGTTCGACGAAACGCATGTATCCAGACATTATTAATTACGATAAAATTGTGGAACTGACTGGAAGCTTCAAAGCGCCAATGGGCTGTCGATCCTTTTTACAATCTTGGAAAGATGAGCACGGTAATGAAGTGACAGCCGGTCGAATGAATTTAGGTGTAGTGACTCTGAATTTACCGCGTATAGCTGTAGAATCGAAAGGACAGTTTTCAGCGTTTAAAAAATTACTCGACGAACGCTTAGCCATTGCTCACGACGCCTTAGTGTATAAAGCGAACCGTGTGATGGAGTCTAAACCAGAGAATGCGCCTATTCTGTATATCAATGGAGCCTTTGGAAAACGCACAACAGTTGGTAGTGACGTCGAACCATTTTTTAAAAAGAGAAGAGCAACTGTTTCACTTGGTTACATTGGATTATATGAAGTGGCGACTTATTTTTACGGCGATCACTGGGAAACAGATGATGAGTGTAAGGAATGTACGCTTAATATTGTTAAATACTTAAAAGAAACAGTGGATAAATGGTCCGCAGAACATGATTTACATTTTAGTGTCTATGCCACACCAAGTGAAAGCTTAACTGACCGCTTCTGCCGACTGGATACAGAGAAATTCGGTGAAATCGAACATATCACAGATAAAGGCTATTACACCAATAGTTTTCACTATGATGTTCGTAAAAAACCGACCCCTTTTGAAAAATTAGATTTTGAAAAAGATTATCCTAAATTTAGTAGCGGTGGATTCATTCATTACTGTGAGTACCCTAAATTACAAGCGAATCCAAAGGCTTTGGAAGCTGTTTGGGATTATGCTTATACAAGAGTTGGTTATCTTGGTACCAACACTCCGATTGATCATTGTTATGAATGTGGTTTTGAAGGGGAATTTAAACCAACTGAATATGGTTTTGAATGTCCAATGTGTCAAAACAGAAATCCTGAAACATGTGAAGTCGTGAAACGAACCTGTGGTTACTTAGGCAATCCACAGAAGCGGCCAATGGTAGAAGGTCGTCATAAAGAAATTAAATCACGCGTAAAACATATGACTGAAGCTGAATAAAATTAGGAGGGAAACTTTATGAATCGAGATCCAAATAAGTGGACATCTGAACAACTCAGCCAAAATTATATAGCCGATTATAAACCATATAATTTTGTCGATGGTGAAGGTGTACGGTGTAGCTTATATGTCAGTGGCTGCCCGTTTGCTTGTCCTGGCTGTTATAACAAAGCAGCCCAGTATTTTAAGTACGGGACACCTTACACCAAAGAGTTAGAAAATAGGATTATTGAAGATCTTAAAGCTGACTACTGCCAAGGTCTGACTTTACTAGGTGGCGAACCATTTTTAAATACAGGGGTCATTTTATCTTTAGTCCAACGCGTCAGAGAAGTCTTTGGTAATGATAAAGATATTTGGTCATGGACAGGCTATACCTTTGAAGAACTCCTGGGTCACGGCACACAAGACAAAAAAACATTACTCTCACTGATTGATGTGCTTGTCGATGGTCGATTTGAACAAGACCAATTTAGTCCGAATCTGACTTTTAGAGGCAGTGCGAATCAGCGGATTATTGATGTTCCTGCTTCTTTAAAAACAAAAACAATTAAACTATGGCATAACGGCCTTTATGATTAATAGATAAAATAGTATAAACAGACAATAAGTAATTATCAATAGAATAAATTAATAATTACGATGGTCTTATTAAAAATGATGATTTTGCTATTTAATCACAAAGGAGTATAATAAGTATGGAGATGATGAACATGAAAGTACTTTTTATCGTTCTAAATAGTGAAGACCATTTGGATGACTTACTAATTAAGTTTGATAGTTCAGGAATTCACGGAGGAACAATTGTCAATAGTTTAGGAATGGCTCAGGAAATGGTGGATCACTCACAAGGTGCAACCTTTAATTATATCAGAGGTATGATGAGTGGGGGACGTCCGCAAAATAAAACAATCTTTCTAGTATTACCAGCTGAAAAATTAGACACAGCCAAGCAATGCGTTAGGGAAGTCGTAGGCGACTTAAATGGCGATAATATTGGTATTATGTTTGATTTTACAATTGATAATGTAGAAGGATTGACTAAATAATGATGATGTATTATATTGCCGTTTTAATTTTGGGTGGGCTTATTTTTTCACGTATTTTGTCTAAAATAAACTTTCCGAACGTGACAGGTTTTTTAATTGGCGGGATTATTATTGGTCCATCTGTTTTAGGTCTGTTACCAAGAGAAGGTGTAGAAAGTTTAGCGTTAGTATCGGAGATTGCCTTAGCATTTATTGCGTTCTCGATTGGCTCCGAAATGGACTTAGCTGTTATTAAACGCTTAGGAAAACGTATCGGCTTGGTTACGATTATGGAAGCTTTGGGTGCCTTTGTTGTAGTCTTTCTTGGTGTCTATGTGGTCACTAAACAAGTTCCGTTTGCATTACTGTTAGGTAGTATTGCTTGCGCGACTGCGCCTGCAGCAACATTAATGGTCATTCGTGAATATAAAGCAAAAGGGAAACTCGTCGATCTGCTTATGCCAGTCGTTGCGTTAGATGATGCGGTATCAATTATCATATTCGGAGTGGCATTATCGATTGCGACAAATATCCTTAATGGTTCAGGCTTAAACATTATGAATATGTTGGTACTACCTGGTGCAGAAGTGATCTTCTCGGTTATTCTCGGTGCTATTGGCGGAGTTCTCTTCACATATCTTTCAAAATATATGAAAACAGACAATGAACTTCTATCATTTACAATTGCAACAATCTTCCTTTTAAGTGCGATCGCGAAATGGTATGATCTTTCAGGGTTAATTACATTGATGGTAACCTCATTCGTTGCGACAAACTTAGGTATCGACTCAAGAAAATCCACCAGTTTAATTGACAGAATTACACCACCAATCTTTATGTGTTTCTTTGTTGTGTCTGGTGCAGACTTACGACTCAGTAGCCTAAGCGCAGTAGGTATCGTTGGTGTTATCTATGTTGTTGGACGCGTCATTGGTAAAGTCCTAGGTACATCAGTGTCAACTCGAATGAGTGGTTTCCCAGATTATATTCAAAAATATCTTGGATTGACGCTTGTGCCCCAAGCAGGGGTTGCGATTGGTTTAAGTTTAACAGCGAGCCAAACGTTACCGGAACCTTATGGCTTAATGATTCGTACGATTATTTTGGGTTCAACCATTATTTATGAACTGATTGGTCCGATGGTTGCAAAATATGCCTTGACTAAATCAGGCCAGATCCAAGAACAGCACTAAATCAATTTTAATACCAATTTACTTTAAAAAATATACAAAAAGAGCTAATGAGAGAGTTTAACATATTCTCCATTAGCTCTTTTTATGTCTTTAGTTTTGTTTTTTACCATCTTTGGTATATTGAATGACAGATGTACCTTTATTATCAGCAATTTCTTTGGCTCGTTTTAAAGCTTCTTCTTTCGTATTAAATGTAGCTGCTACTTGCTTAGCATCTTTAGTTTTCACAAGCCATTTTTCTTCTTCAAAGTAAACTAATACATCATTATCTAATAAATCAGGGTTCGTTTGCTGTTCATGGCTGTCTTGCTTTCTTGGCTTCTTACCATACTTGACAGCTTGTTGTTCTTCTTTTGAAGCGTTGGCTGCCCATTCTTTCGCTTGTGAAATGGAAATGGGAATCGCTTCATCATCTTCATAGCCGTTTGCCAACAAACCATTCGCAATTTCAATGGCTTTCTTCTTTATTGTACGATCTAGATTTTTATAAGCGCTCGGGTGATCTTCCATACTCCACGGCATTGCTACCCCTCCTAAACTTGTTTCTTTATTATAACGCACATTGCTTTGAAACTTCAGCTATAACACTTGAATGTATCATTAGTGCTACCCTAATTCTGTTGATAAATGAAGCAATCAAACCGTATAGCGGGTAACAGTTTAAATAAAATACGTTGATTGCTATACTAATAAGGATAAATTAGATGGAGGTATCACTATGATTAACGTATTATTTGTTTGCTTAGGGAATATTTGTCGTTCACCAATGGCAGAAGTAGTCTTTAAAGATATGCTCGAAAAAGAAGGGCTGGCTGATAAAGTATCTGTCGATTCAGCAGCGACATCAAGCTATGAAGTAGGCAACCCAGCCCACCAAGGCACGAAGAAACGTCTTGCTGAAGAAGGGTTAAGTGCAGATGGCTTAACATCACGTCAGTTAAATGATCGAGACTTAGAAGCTGATTATATTGTGGCGATGGACAGCAGTAATATCGAAAACATTGAAGATTTTATCGATGGACGAAGCTCAGGTAAAGTAAGAAAATTATTATCTTACGCAGGAAGAGATGACGATATCGCCGATCCGTGGTATACCGGTAATTTCGATGTCACTTATGATGATGTCGTAGAAGGCTGTACGGCGCTTTTAGAAGAGATTAAAGAAACACACTTTAATTAAACAGATCATCAATGTTAGAGGAGGAGTAGAATGAAGCAAGAATGGGAAAAACAACTAGACATCGATGGAATTAAATCTATTACTCCTGTAGCAGGAGGTTCTATCAATGAAGCGTATGAGGTAACCGCTAAAGATGTAACTTACTTCTTACTCGTTCAACCGAGAACTGACCAGTCGTTTTATAATGCTGAGGTTGAAGGGCTAGAGTTGTTTGAAAAACATGATATCACTGCACCAAAGGTTATTGACGTTGGTGAATTTAACGGTAATGCTTATTTGCTTTTAAGTTATTTAAAAGAAGGTAGAAATGGTGATCAAGGCGAACTTGGTAGACTTGTCGCTAAGTTGCATCAAGTTCACAACGAACAAGGGAAGTTCGGCTTTGACTACGCAACAGAAATGGATGACGTCTCTTTTTCAAATGAGTGGACCGATACGTGGTATGAACAATTTATGACTCAGCGGATTGATTATTTATACGAAAAGATTAAACAAGCAGGCTACTGGACTGAAGCAGAAACGCAGTTAGCTGATCAGGTCTATCAAATCATGTCAACGACACTAAAGAATCACGAGAGTGAGCCTTCGCTTCTTCATGGCGATCTTTGGGCAGGTAACCGCATGTTCTTAACCGATGGTAGAGCAGCCTTATTTGACCCCGCGCCCTTATACGGGGACAGAGAATTTGACTTAGGGGCAACCTTAACATTTGGAGGGTTTAATCAAAAGTTTTACAACGCTTATGATGAAGCTTATCCTCTAAAAGAAGGTGCCTGGGAGCGGATTGAGTATTATAACTTATATCTTCTACTCGTTCACCTCGTTAAATTCGGCAGCAGTTACGCGGGATCAGTTAATCAAAGTATGAACAAAATTGTTCAGCAAAGTACCCAGTAAAAATAAATATCATAATTATATAACCATCAACTTTAGGTGAACACCTACAGTTGATGGTTTTTATGTAGTCAAAAAGGCAACCTACCAAAACAATCAGTAGGCTGTCCTATAACAGATAGCTTAAAAGATTTTCTAAATAAGAATTGATTTATTCTGGATTGGATACAATCAGTTGAAGTGACCCTTTTAGAGTAACCTGATCTATGGCTTTTGGTAAAACAAAAGCCGAGCCTTTTTCAAGGTCGTAAGACTTATTTTCAATGATTAACTGACCACTACCATTAACCACCGTTCCTAACGTATAATCGGACGGTGTATCCATTGTCAGTTCGCCATCAACGTCCCATTTATAAACACTGAAAAATTCATTTGTCAAGAAATGCGTGACAATAGATTCACCAATCTTCTCTTGCTTCATCGTTGGCTTTGGATCTTGGTGAGGAATTTTAGAAACAGCAATAGAGTCTTCAATATGAAGTTCTCGTTTATTGCCGTGTCCATCTTTACGGTCATAGTCATAAACACGGTAAGTGGTGTCCGAACTTTGTTGTGTTTCTAGGATTGTGATGCCACCGCCAATTGCGTGGATTGTGCCATGGGGTACATAGTAAAACTCACCCGCTTTCACTGGTAGCTCACGAAGCAAATCATCCCACCGATTCTGCTCAATTAGTTCTTGGAATTCTTCTTTGGACGTTGCGTGATGTCCGTAGACGATGGTGGAGCTAGGTTCTGCTGATAAAATATACCAGCATTCTGTTTTTCCTAAATCATTCTCATGCTCTTTAGCATACTTATCATCAGGATGAACTTGGACGGATAAGTCACTTTGGGCATCAAGAATTTTTACAAGTAATGGGAATTTACTTGACTGTTCTAAACCAAATAGCTCAGGGTTGTTTTCGAAGACATCTTTAAAGGATTGTCCTTTAAATGACGTTGGATAAGTCACGATGGATTGGCCATTTTGATGCCCGCTGATTACCCAAGCCTCTCCTGTTTGATCACTTGGCAAGTCAAAATTAAAGTCAGTTTTTAATGTATTTCCGCCCCATATTTTTTCTCTAAAATAAGGCTGTAAAAAAATTGGTTCCATGCTTAAACCTCCCATAGTTTTCGTAACACTTTATCACACACCTAGTATATCAAAATAAATTTTTTTGTGTAAATTAAATTCAACCTCATAGAGTTGAAATGGTGTTATTGATATAATTAATCTATCGAGAACAATTTACGGAAGGGTGTTTAATCATGAGTGATTATTTTGCGACGTTGGAAAGTTGGGTTTCTGCTGGTAACGAATTTCTATGGGGTCCACCAATGATGATTATTTTAATTGGATTTGGTATTTTTGCTACTATTTATTTTGGTGTTCCCCAGGTTTCTATCATTAAGATAGGATGGAACGAAACGTTTGGACAACTCTTCACACGAGAAAAAACTAACAGAGAAGGGTCAATGTCTTCGTTTCAGTCATTAGCTACCGCTATATCTGCTCAAGTAGGAACGGGTAACATTGCTGGGGTTGCTGGAGCGATTTTGGTTGGTGGACCTGGGGCAGTATTTTGGATGTGGATGACTGCTTTGGTAGGAATGGCGACAATTTTTGTAGAGGCTGTTCTTGCACAACGCTATCGTCGTACTAGAAACGGAGAACTTGTTGCCGGACCGGCTTTCTATATAAGTCAAGGATTAGCTGAAAAGAATATGGTTGTTCTAGGTAAAACGCTCGCAAGTATATTTGCTGTATTAATTATTTTAGCTTTAGGATTTATTGGCAACATGGTTCAGTCAAACTCTATTGCATCGGTTATGACAGAGGCATTTGGCATTGAACCATTGATTATAGGGATCGGCCTAGGAATCGTCGGTGGCTTAGTTTTTATTGGTGGTATGAAGCGAATTGGTAAATTTGCTGAAATGATCGTTCCAGTGATGGCCTTAATATATTTTATTTCTGCTATTTCTATACTATTTGTTTTTAGAAGCGAAATTATTCCTACTATAAAATCAATTTTCAGTGAAGCCTTTAGAATGAAAGCAGTGACTGGTGGAGTGGCAGGTTACACAATTCGTTCAGCTGTTCGTTATGGTGTTGCTCGAGGTTTATTCTCTAATGAGGCAGGTATGGGATCAACACCAAACTCTCATGGGGTAGCCGATGTTCCTCACCCAGTTGTTCAGGGTTCTGTAGCTATGCTAGGTGTATTTATTGATACAATGATTGTTTGTTCAGCTACAGCCTTAACCATTCTAGTATCTGGTGCAGCAGATCCAAACGCTGGTTATGAAGGAGCTCAGATTACTATGGAAGCCTTTAATCGTGGTTTTCCTGGAATTGGAGATAAGTTCTTAGCTATTGCACTGTTATTCTTTGCTTTTACAACTGTAATTGGTTGGTATTACTTCGGTGAGGCAAACATTAAGTATTTATTTAAATCTAATTTAGCTGTTCGTATTTATCAAATTCTTGTCATTTGCTTCATTGTTGCAGGAACTTTATTACAAATCGGTTTTGTATGGGAGTTAGCTGACTTATTTAATGGACTAATGGTTATTCCTAACGTTATTGGTCTAATTATATTAGCGACTCAAGCTAAGTCTATTCTTAAAGACTACCAAAATAAAAATACACATGACGGACTTATTCATTATGAATATCCTTATGAATAATAAACTTCAGGAGTATGTCGCTCTTTAATTTATAACAATTAATTGAAATAAAAGCTGTATTATAAAAAAGGACTGAATTTTTTCAGTCCTTTTTAATCTGTTGAAAGTGAATGCTAATACTATAGTAATTAAGCGTTGAGATGGTTACCGTTTTCATATTGTTCTCTAAAGTTACGAATGGTACTAACATATTCCAGTAAATAATTTGAAGCGATACCTATAGCGATCCCGGATAAAATTCCCATGAAAGATAATACAGGTAAATAAAGAAGCACGGTCCAGGTTTGGGCAATAAAGCTTGCAACGAATAACTGTCCTACGTTATGCAAAATCCCCCCTGTTGCACTAACGCCGATAACACTGACTTTTGATCGGCCGACAAATTTGACAAATAGCATACCGAGGTAGCTAAATAAAGCGCCCATAAAACTATATAAAAATGTAGAGAGTGTTCCGCCTAGTAAGGTCGTCATTACCAAACGCATCATTACAACTTTAAAACTGTCTTTTAGTGGTAAAGTATAAATGGCAATAATAGTAATTAAGTTAGCTATACCTAACTTCGCTCCGGGCGCAAAGGCAAAAGGGAAAGGTATGCTTCGCTCAGCTAATCCTAGAATGACAGCTTGAGCTGAAAGCAGTGAGATATAGATCATTTTTTGAGTACGAGTCATTTAAAACTTCCTTTATCTTACATTCCCTTATTTTGCCACATAAAAGAGAATAGTTCTAGACCCATTTATTAATTTAATCAATCTATCATCATGATTTGAAAAATTTGATTATTACTTAAT
>DATGUS010000053.1:0-49056 GCA_035301245.1 Alloiococcus sp.
GTTATCAAGTTTTGGAATAAATGATCGGCAGAAAGGACATGTTTCTCGTCCTATAAATACTATGGTACCACCTTCATCTTTTAAAAGCATTTCAGCTTTTTCTGGTGTTACTTCTCTATACGTTTCAGTTATTTCTAAAAAATCTTGTGAACTTACAGTCATGTTATCTCTCCTTGAATTATTTACGATAATCTTATTATATTAAAAGACTTGGCTTCGATAAAGTGAAATGACTTTTCCAAGGATGGTAACGTTAGATAAAATAATCGGTTCTAGTCGCTCGTTTTCCGGTTGTAATCGGATATGATCGGACTCTTTAAAGAATCTCTTACAAGTTGCTTCATCTTCATCTGTCATGGCAATAACGATATCACCATTTGAGGCAGAGTGTTGTTTACGTACAATCACCTGATCTCCATCAAAGATGCCCGCTTCAATCATACTATCACCAGAAATGGTTAACATGAATAAATTGCCACGTTCTAATTCAAGATCACTTGGTATAGGGAAGAAGTCAGTAGCTTCTTCATATGCCAAAATTGGCTCACCAGCTGTCACAACACCAAGTAATGGAATAAAATCATCTTGTTCTTCGCTAATACCTAACTTATCCAACCCTAACGGTGTTACTTCCATTGCACGGGGTTTAGAAGAGTCTCTAGTTATAAAACCAAAGTTTTCTAGTTTAGCTAAGTGGCCATGTACTGTCGAAGTGGATGATAACGAAGTGGCGTCACCAATTTCTCTAACTGTTGGGGGGTACCCTTTACTGTTTACTTCTTTATAAATAAATTTTAAAATTTCAAGTTGTTTTTCTCCTTTACGCCCGCGCCTAGCCATACAAGCTCTTCCTTTCTTTATGAACTTAATGTTATTATAACATATAATAGGCCATAATCAAACGTAAGTTCGGATTAGATGTTCTCTTTATCTTAATCTTAACGGTATAAAAAAGAATGATTAGATGTTATAATAGAGAGTAGTACTCGTAAGGAGGTATAACGGTGTTATCACAAGATAAATTAGATAGAATTAACGTGTTAGCTCGTAAGCAACGTGCTGAAGGGTTAACCGATGAAGAAAAAAAAGAACAAAAAGGATTAAGAGAAGAGTATATTAAAGCTTTTCGTTCCGGTATGCGAAATTCTATTGAAGGTATGAAGATTGTTGACGAAGAAGGTAATGATCTAACTCCAAACAAATTAAAAGAAATTCAAAAAGAAAAAGGCCTTCATGATAGGTAATAAAGGAGAATAATGAATGTTTGATAAAATAGATCAATTAGCAATTAACACAGTTCGTTTACTCAGTGTGGATCAAATCGAAAAAGCGAATTCTGGACACCCAGGATTACCGATGGGTGCAGCACCAATGGCGTATACATTATGGTCTAAACACTTAACAGTTAACCCTGACAATCCATATTGGATTAACCGAGACCGTTTCGTCCTTTCTGCAGGTCATGGTTCAGCAATGCTATATAGCTTGTTGCATTTATCAGGTTTTAACGTATCGATGAATGACTTAAAAGAATTCCGTCAAGTAGGCAGTATTACTCCTGGGCACCCTGAAGTTCACTATACAGAAGGTGTTGATACAACAACAGGACCATTAGGACAAGGATTTGCGAATGCTGTTGGTATGGCGATGGCTGAAGCACACTTAGCAGCACAATATAACGAAGATGGTTTTAACTTAATGGATCACTACACATATACATTAGTGGGAGATGGTGATTTACAAGAAGGTATTTCTTATGAAGCAGCGAGTTTAGCAGGCCACTTAAACTTAGAAAAACTGATTGTGTTATATGACTCTAATGACATCCAATTAGATGGTCCGTTAGACAGAGCATTCTCTGAAGACATTCAAAAACGTTTCGAATCTCAAGGCTGGGAATACCTATTTGTAGAAGATGGTCAAGATTTATTTGCGCTGAATGAGGCTATTGAAAAAGCAAAAGCCTCTGATAAGCCCTCATTAATCGAAGTTAAAACAGTGATTGGTGAAGGTGCACCAAATGCTGGAACGAGTGAAGTTCACGGTGCACCATTAGGAGAAGAAGGAGTTTCTGCAGCTCGTAAAGCGTATAAGTGGGAATACGAAGAAACTTTCCATGTGTCAAAAGATGTGTATAATCGATTTAGTGAAACAATCACTAAATCAGGTAAAGAAGCTAATGACGAATGGAATAAGCTATTTGAAGAATATAAAACTGCTTATCCTGAAAAAGCAAACCAATTCGAACGTGCGATGAATAAAGACATTGAAGAAACATTAGCTGATACATTGCCGGTATATACAGAAGATGATAAGAAAGCTACGCGTGCCATTAGTAATGAAGTGATTAACGCAATTGCTGATGTTTATCCATCATTCTGGGGAGGTTCAGCGGATTTATCAGGTTCAAACAAAACAACAATTGATAGTGGCGAAGATTTCTCAAAAGACAATTACTCTGGCCGTAATATCTGGTATGGTGTTCGTGAACATGCCATGGCAAGTGCCCTAAACGGCATTGCTTTACACGGTGGAACAACATCATTCGTCAGCACGTTTTTCGTGTTTTCTGACTATCTACGTCCTGCCGTTCGTCTAGCAGCGTTGTCTAAAATCCCAGCTATCTACGTGTTTACCCATGACTCAGTAGCTGTTGGGGAGGACGGCCCAACTCACGAGCCAGTTGAACAATTAGCTAGTTACCGTGCGATGCATAATGTGAATGTAATTCGCCCAGCTGACGGTAACGAAGTATCTGCAGCATGGAAAATCGCAGTTGAGTCGAAAGATCGCCCAACGATGTTAGTTTTAACACGTCAGAATGTTCCAACTTTATTAGGTAGTGAAGATAACCGTTACGAAAATGTTGAGCGTGGCGCTTACGTGATTTCACCACAAGAAGGTAATAAACCAGACGGTATCTTAATCGCAACAGGTTCCGAAGTGTCCTTAGCAATTGAAGCTCAAAAAGCATTACGCGAAGAGTCAATTGACGTTTCAGTGGTTTCAATGCCATCAATGAACTTATTCGATGAACAATCGGATGCTTACAAGGAAACAGTGTTACCTACAAAAGTAACTAAACGTTTAGCGATCGAAATGGGCTCATCATTTGGTTGGGAACGTTATATTGGCTTAGAAGGTAAAGTCTTAGGTATTGATAAGTTTGGTTCAAGTGGCCCTGGTGACGAAGTTGTAGAAGCGTACGGATTCACTGTTGAGAACGTTTTGAAAATATATAAAGAAATGAATAAATAAAGTCTAAAATATAAAACGAGTGGACATATAAGTTGTCTACTCGTTTTAATTCCTAAAACATCTTTTATTTTACTTCGTTTTTGGTAAAATATATAAGGTATGATTAAAATTTGAAAGGACGGATATAATGGATTTAACACTAGCGATTTTTCTAATTATATTAGCTTTAATCGGAGGAGCAGTAGCAGGTTTCTTCTTAGCTCGTAAATATATGATGGATTATTTTGAAAAGAATCCGCCAATCGATGAAGATATGTTAAGAATGATGATGCTTCAAATGGGTCAAAAACCTTCAGAACGTAAGATAAGACAGATGATGACTCAAATGAATGCTCGTACAAAGAAAAAATAATATCATCGATTTAAATATAAAAAAGAGTAAAAAGGTCTAATCCTTTTTACTCTTTTTTGATGGGTTCATGGTGTCTTCTTCATCAACCTCAAACCCAATAAATTTCTGTGAAGAAAGATAATGGGGTAAGGTCCAGTCAAAGTAGACTGACGTCATTCTCAAAATAATCAGAATGACGAATAAGGTCAGAGTCATCAAGTTGTTGTTAATGATTCGAAAACCAATAAGAATGCCAGCTAATAAAGCCCACAAAGCATACATATTCGCATAGAAAATCATTGGTTTACGACCAGCTAATAAATCACGCAGTATACCACCACCTGTACCTGATAATACAGCTGAGATGATGACACCGACAATTGGGGCATCATTTTGGATAGCGTAATGAGCACCTTGAATTGCAAAAGCTGATAAACCTATCGCATCAAAAAAATTGCTGGATAAGTAAGGTTTGAACGCCATTTTCTAGGGAAGAAAAAAGCTAAGGTAACTGAAACTAAAGCAATGATAAATAAATGTTCTTTAGACAATACCCCTTTAACTGAAGAACCTAGTAATAAGTTTCTTATCGCTCCACCACCAAAGGAAGTGGTAACTCCTAATATATAAGCACCTAATAAATCATAGTTTTCTTCTGAGGCAACAAGTGTTCCACTAATGCCATAAGAAATCGCACCTAAAATTTCTAAAATAGCCCAATTCATAATGAATTCTCCTTTATATTTTTACAGACTACATGTAAAGTCATATAGTTCATTAATGTAAAGTAAATATAATTGTAGGCTAATTTAATAGAAATCACAATAGCAATCTATTTGCAAAATATAACAGTATTAAGCTAATTAATTATTTTTTATTAATGATGTTTCTAATTGATTGAATGATTTTTGAATTTTATGACTATAGTATTCATTAATATCATCTACACCTTCAATTTTACGTTTAACCATAAACGGTTCACCGAAAACAACATAAGTTTTCTTTCGTTTTAATAGATCTTTGAACGTGTAAGGACCTGAATAGATAGCAGTCACGATCGGTTTCTTACTAAATTTTGCAATCGTCACAGCGCCTCCTTTTAACTCTTCTGAATGACGTGTACCAGAAGGGAACATAAGTAGTGACTTATCTGTTTCTTTTAATGCTTTCGTTGGAATTTTAATGACGCTAGGTCCTGGTTTCTCTCGGTCAACAGGGAAAGCTCCCATTTTTTTAATTAACCAACCTAGAAAGGGGATGGTAAATAATTCTTTTTTTGCCATCGTTATAAACTGTCTTGGTTTACTAGCAATAGCAATAAACACTGGATCCAACCATGAACGGTGTGGGGCAATAAGTATAAAAGTATCATCAGTTGGTAAATTTTCTTTACCATACACTTTTATACGACCATTTAATAAGATAATGAGTCCGTGTACTAAATTAACTACAAAACTAAAAAACATATTGTTAACTCCTTTTAAATTCTCTAATCAAGTATGCTCTAAATAGAATGATTTATCAAGATTAACTTGCGTTAGCTTTTGTTATGTTGTATAATCATTGGTGGTGTAAAAACCAACTATACACATCAATGGATTTGCCGGAGGGTGCTTTATGTCATAGAGTGTCCGGTTACAAGAAGTTGATGGAAGAAAAAAACCAAGATGGAGGAATATAATTATGACAGTCGTTTCAATGAAACAGTTATTAGAATCAGGTGTACACTTTGGTCACCAAACACGTCGTTGGAATCCAAAGATGAAACCTTATATTTTTACAGAAAGAAATGGTATCTACATCATTGACTTACAACAAACAGTTCACATGATTGACGATGCTTACAACTTCATTCGTGATATTGCTGCTGATGGTGGTAATGTTTTATTCGTAGGTACTAAAAAACAAGCTCAAGAATCTATTAAAGAAGAAGCAGAGCGCGTTGGTGCATTCTACGTAAATCACCGCTGGTTAGGTGGTACGTTAACTAACTGGGATACAATCTCAAAACGTATCGATCGTCTTAAAGAATTAGAGAAAATGGAAGAAGACGGTACTTTCGAGGTATTACCGAAAAAAGAAGTTGGTTTATTAATCAAAGAACGCGAAAAATTACAACAAAACCTTGGCGGTATAAAAGACATGCCTGGTTTACCAGATGTTATTTTCGTAGTGGATCCTCGTAAAGAACACATTGCAATCCAAGAAGCTCGTAAATTAAATATTCCAATCGTTGCAATGGTTGACACTAACTGTGACCCGGATATTGTTGATGTTATTATCCCATCTAACGATGATGCAATCCGTGCCGTTAAATTAATTACTAAGACAATGGCTGATGCTTTTGTTGAAGGCAACCAAGGTGAGGATCAAGTTGAAGAAACTTCTTCAGAATCATTAGATGAAATGAAAGAAGTTGTCGAAGGCGATAACGAATAATTTTATTTAACCTTTAAATGATGGTTTAAATTTTTAATAGGAGGCTAACACATTGGCAAATATTAAAGCAGCTCAAGTTAAAGAATTACGCGACAAAACTGGCGTTGGTATGATGGACGCTAAGAACGCATTAGTTGAAACAGACGGTGATATGGATAAAGCAATTGAGTATCTACGTGAAAAAGGTGTAGCGAAAGCAGCTAAAAAAGCAGACCGTATCGCAGCTGAAGGTTTAACAAACACAAAAATTGATGGTAACACTGCAGTAATCTTAGAAATTAATGCTGAAACAGACTTTGTGGCTAAAAACGATAAATTCTTAAAATTAATTGATGATATTACTGATGCAATTTTAGAAAACAAACCGGCAAATATGGAAGAAGCTCAGAAAGTAGAAATCGATGGGACCACTATCGAAGATGTCATCACTGAAGCAACAACTACAATCGGTGAAAAAATTACATTCCGTCGCTTTAACATTATTGAAAAGACCGATGATCAAGTATTCGGTGACTATGAACACATGGGTGGACGTATTTCAGTATTAACATTATTAAACGGAGGAAACGTCGAGGCTGCTCGTAACGTTGCAATGCACGTTGCTGCAATCAACCCTCAATATGTGACTCGTGAAGATGTTCCTTCTGAAGAACGCGATAAAGAGTTCCAAATCTTATCTGAACAAGCTAAGAACGAAGGTAAACCAGAGCATATTGTTGAGAAAATGGTTGAAGGTCGTATTAACAAATGGTTATCTGAAATTAGTTTAGTTGACCAAGATTATGTTAAAGATCCTGACTTAACCGTTGAAAAATATTTAAATGGTGAAGATGCAACAATCGAAACATTCATCCGTTTTGAAGTTGGAGAAGGTATCGAGAAAAGAGAAGAAGACTTCGCATCAGAAGTTCAAGCTCAAATTAAAAAATAATTAAAATAAAAATCACCAAGCTCAATTCGGGCTTGGTGATTTTTTAAATTCAGTTTTTTGATGAAAAAGGAAACACCTGAAGAAAGGAACCAAATTTTATCATATAACTAAATGTTTGGTTCAATCGATCATACAGTACTCCATTAACCACTATCGTATAAAAATCAGATGCAAAATCAAGCTAATTATGTTACTATTAAAAAAGATGAATAAGTTAGTTAGGAGACAAAATGACATGAGTAAGCCTAAATATAAACGTATAGTTCTTAAGCTTAGTGGAGAAGCTTTAGCAGGTGATCAAGGCTTTGGAATTAACCCGCCAACAATTGAAAAAATTGTCGATGAAATTAAAGATGTGTATGCTTTAGATGTTCAAATAGCAATCGTTGTTGGAGGAGGTAATATTTGGCGTGGTCAAACAGGCTCTGAAATGGGAATGGAGCGTGCTCAAGCCGATTATATGGGTATGATTGCCACAATTATGAACGGATTAGCATTACAAGACAGCTTGGAAAACGCTGGTGTTCCGACCCGCGTACAAACTTCTATTGAGATGAAAGAAGTCGCTGAACAGTATATTAGACGACGTGCGATTCGTCATTTAGAAAAAGGTCGTGTAGTTATCTTCGCTGGTGGTACGGGTAATCCATACTTCTCAACAGATACAACTGCAGCACTAAGAGCCGCAGAGATTGGCGCAGATGTCATTATGATGGCAAAAAATAATGTTGATGGTATTTATACGTCTGACCCTAAACATGATACAACGGCAACAAAATATGATAATTTAACATATTTAGATATTATTAATCAATCATTAGCAGTAATGGATACAACTGCTTCAACCCTAAGTATGGATAATGATATCCCGTTAGTTGTCTTTAAACTGAATGAAAAAGGAAATATTAAACGGGCAATCCTAGGGGAACAAATAGGAACAACAGTAAAGGGGAAAAATTAAAATGAGTAATGAATTAATGAAAGATCTAGAATCAAAAATGAAGAAGTCAATTGACTCTTTAGTATATCAATTTGGTGGAATTCGTGCAGGACGTGCAAATGCAAGCTTAGTTGAACGTGTAATGGTCAACTATTATGGTGCTGATACACCACTGAATCAATTGGCACAGATTTCAATTCCAGAAGCACGTGTCCTTTTAATTTCACCATATGATAAAAGCTCACTCGGAGATATTGAAAAAGCAATTCAAAAATCAGATATCGGTATTCCACCAGCAAACGATGGTGATGTAATTCGTTTAGTAGTTCCTGCTTTAACAGAAGAACGTCGTAAAGAAATTGCAAAACGTGTGGGTGACGAAGAAGAAAATGCTAAAATTTCAATCCGTAATATTCGTCGAGATGGTATGGATGCATTAAAGAAAAACGAAAAAAACAATGAGATCTCTGAAGATGAGAGACGTCGTTTTGAAAAAGAAGTCCAAGACCTTACTGATAAGTATATTGCAAAAATCGAAGAATTAGCACGTGAAAAAGAAGAAGAAATTTTAGACAATTAAATTAAAAATAAAAACCCTGGAAAAATCAGGGTTTTTTAATGCTTATTATGCTTCTTCGTTTAATAAGTATCCGACAATTTTAGTGACAATTGTACTCACTATTAAAGTAAGGATGTATTTTTTTATTCGACGCTTCATCATACTCCCCCTAACTGTTTAAGTTAATATGATTATAACACATTTAGTTTTTGTGTCCTAATAAGATAAATGACCAACTTAAAGGATTCTTAGGAAATTATTATGGAACAACGTGTCAATTTTTCATATAATAAACGTAATATTGACTTGTCTTAAATTCGGAGGCTTATACATATGGATGATAATAACGAACATTTAAAATTAAATATAGTCCCTGACCATGTAGCAATTATTATGGATGGGAATGGTCGCTGGGCACAGGCTAAAGGTCTGCCGCGAACAGATGGTCATCGAGAAGGCATGGAAGCTATCCGCCGAATCACAAAAAGTGCATCAGATTACGGGGTTAAAGTTTTAACGTTGTATGCTTTCTCTACCGAAAATTGGAAAAGACCTCCTCAAGAAATTAAATTCTTAATGAAATTACCGATTACATTCTTCGATCGTTTTGTGCCAGAATTAAAGGAGAACAATGTAAAGGTGACGACGATAGGTATAGATGCTAAAGTACCATCACCCACATTACGCGCAATAAAAAAAGTGGTAGCAGAAACAAAAGATAATGACGGTATGATTTTAAACTTTGCCTTCAATTATGGTAGTCGAAGCGAGATGGTTGAAGCAATGAAAGCTATTAGTAATGATGTTTTGAAAGGTAGAATACAGCCTAATCAAATTGATGAATCGATTATTGATAGATATCTATTTACTAAACAGCTGGGTGTATACAGTGATGTAGATTTACTGATTAGAACAAGTGGGGAGCAACGTTTAAGTAATTTCCTACTATGGCAAAACGCTTATAGTGAATTTTATTTTTCAAAATTAAATTGGCCAGACTTTGATAGTCAAACTTTCTTAAATATTTTACTTGATTATCAAAAGCGAAATCGACGTTATGGCGGACTGCTGTAACGTGAATGGTTGAAGGGGAGGATTCTGTGTTAGAAAGAATACGTACGGCATTAATATTAGTGATTATTTTACTACCAGTTTTTATTTTTGGATCTTGGCCATTAGTGATCACAGTCTTATTTTTAGCTCATCGAGCATTATATGAACTACTTAGAATGATTAAAATAAGATTTTTAAGTATACCAGGATTACTTGCACATTTAAGTATGGGATTCATTATTTTAAGTTCAAAATTAACAAGATTTCTACCAGCTCATTTAGAAATTCATCATATAATTGCATTGATAGCTTTACTCATGCTCTTTTCCGCAACAGTTAGTCAATCATTTACTTTTATTGATGCTGGGATTGCGATGATTGGGATTGTCTATATTGGGTATGGTTTTTATTCTTTATATCATGTCAGAGAAAGTAGTTTATATCTTCTTATCTTTATTATTTTGTCAACTGCTGCTTCAGATACGGGAGCGTATTTTGTTGGTAAATCAATTGGGAAGCATAAGTTAGCACCTACATTATCACCGAATAAGACGATTGAAGGTTCGGTAGGTGGTGTGGTTGTTTCTATGCTAGTTGCTGCACTTTACATAACGGTAATTTCTGTTGGAACAGTGAGCTATGGATTTGGTATATTAGCAGCCGGCTTAATTGCTGTTGCAGGACAATTCGGTGATTTAATCGAATCAGGCATGAAGCGAGAATTTAAAGTAAAGGATGCTGGAAAAATTCTTCCAGGTCATGGTGGGATTTTAGACCGATTTGATAGTTTAATCTTTGCGATGACATTAGCCTTATTGATTGGACTAGTCTAATAAGAAAGGATTTTTACTGTGTTTGAGAGTATTATTATTTTTATACTAGTCTTTGGTTTATTGGTCTTTATCCATGAACTAGGTCACTTTTATTTCGCCAAAAGAGCAGGTATTTTAGTTAGAGAATTTGCAATTGGCTTTGGACCAAAACTTCTTAGCGTTAAAAAAGGAGAGACGGCCTATACGGTTCGGCTCCTGCCATTAGGTGGTTATGTTATGATGGCTGGCTACGAGGAAGAAGAAGATTTAAGGCCTGGCATGCAAGTTAACTTAACTATTGAAGAGGATTTAGTGACTGCCATTGACTTAACTAACGACCCTAGTTCTAAACAAGGAGTCATGATGCAAGTTACTGATTTTGATTTAGAAAAAGATTTATACATTAAAGGAATGGTTTTCGATCAGCCTGAAGAATCGATGTTTCGTGTTAGTAAGACAGCGACGATTAACAATGAAGATGGCGTAATAATGCAAATTGCCCCACTAGATCGTCAGTTTAATAATGCCCCACTTATTGACCGTATACTGACAAACTTTGCAGGACCATTAAATAACTTTATTTTAGCTATTATAACTTTTATGATTGTCGCATTTCTTCAAGGCGGGGTATTTAGTAATCAATCGCTGGTTGGTGAGGTACAGCCAAACACACCTGCTAGTGAATCAGGCCTTCAAGCGGGAGACGAAATTACAGCGATTAATGGTAAAAAAATCGATTCATGGGTCGATATGTCTCAGACAATTGCTGAGAATGTTGACCAAGAAATGACAGTCGATGTGAATCGCGGAGATGAACAATTACAAGTTGAAATGACTCCTGAGCTTACGACGCTAGAAGATGGCACTGAATATGCTCGAATAGGGGTTGTTCGTCATATTGATCGATCAATTTCAGGTATTTTAACTTATGGCTTTACCGAGACATGGGCTGTAGTTGCTTTAATCTTTGAAGCTTTAGGTAGTATGATTACTGGCCGAACGGGTGTTGACCAATTAGGTGGCCCACTAGCAGTCTTTGCTGTTACTGATTCAGTTGTTCAGACTAGCGGATTAGTCGGTGTGCTCGGTCTACTAGGTACTTTAAGTGCCAACTTAGGGTTAGTTAACTTAATCCCAATCCCAGGACTAGACGGCGGAAAGTTACTACTAAACGTTGTCGAAGGCATTCGTGGGAAAAAGTTAAGTCAAGAAAAGGAAATAGTCATTACACTAATCGGTGCTGGATTTTTAATCCTACTGATGTTAGTAGTAACCTGGAATGATATCCAGCAATTTTTCTTTTAATTATATAAGGAGTGTACAATTATAATGAAACAATCACGTTTATTTGCACCAACGTTAAGAGATGTTCCAAGTGATGCGGAAGCAGTTAGTCATCAATTAATGTTAAGATCTGGCTATATTCGCCAAGTAGCATCAGGTGTCTATGCATATCTACCATTAGCGAGACGAGTACTAACAAAAATAGAAACAGTTATTCGTGAGGAAATGAATCGTATCGATTCTGTAGAAATGACTTTACCAGCACTGATTCCAGCTGATTTATGGAAAGAAACTGGACGATACAATACTTATGGTGAGGAATTAGTAAAATTAAAAGACCGTCACGACAGAGATTTCGTCTTGGGTCCAACGCACGAAGAAACCTTTGCCGATTTAATTCGAAATGATATTAAGTCTTACAAAAAATTACCATTATCCATGTATCAAATTCAAACGAAGTACCGCGATGAAAAACGTCCACGTTTTGGTTTATTGCGCGGTCGCGAATTTATTATGAAAGATGCGTACACATTCCACGAAGATTATGACAGTTTAGATAAGTCTTACGATGACATGTTACGTGCTTACTTAGCAATCTTTGATCGTTTGGAATTAGATTACCGTGCGATCATCGGTGATGCTGGAGCGATGGGTGGCCGGGATTCAATGGAATTTATGGCTTTATCAGACGCTGGTGAAGATATCGTTGTTTATTCAAACGAAAGTGATTATGCTGCTAACTTAGAAATGGCAGAAAGTTATTTTGAGTTAGATAAAACAGATGTCGAATTAAAAGAAATCGAAACAGTTGATACACCTGGCACAACAACCATGGAAAAATTAGCGAATTTTTTAAATCTTGATCTAAAAGACACGATGAAAAGTGTCATGTTTATGGTTGATGAGGAAACACCAGTTATGGCTATTACACGTGGAGACCACAATGTAAATGAGGTTAAAGTTCGCATGGCAGTTGATGGGAAAGACATCCAGCCAGCAACTGATGAAGAAATTAAAGAAATCTTCAAAGTTGTTCCAGGTTTTGCTGGTCCAGTAGGCATTAACCCCGATGTAACAGTAATTGTTGATCAATATATCAAAAATATAGCAAACTCTGTAACAGGGGCGAATGAAGAAAATAAACACTTAATCAATGTGAACCCTGAACGTGATTTTGGTGAATTCACTTATGCTGATATTCGAGTAGTCGAAGAAGGCGAAGGCTCACCAGATGGTAAAGGACAACTGGTTTTTCAAAAAGGAATTGAGATTGGTCATATATTCAAACTCGGCACTTTCTATAGTGAATCAATGGATGCGACAGTTTTAGATTCAAATGGTCGTCCAACACCAGTCGTTATGGGAAGTTATGGGATTGGTGTTAGTCGATTGTTGTCAGCGATTATTGAACAGAATAATGATAACAAAGGGATTGTTTGGCCAGAATCAATTGCACCTTTCGATGTTCACTTGATTCCAATAAAATGGTCAAATGATGAACACCGTCAATTAGCTGAAGAGTTAGAAGCAACTTTAATTGATGCGAACTTAGAAGTGTTAATCGATGACCGTAACGAACGACCTGGCGTTAAATTTACTGATGCTGAGTTAATGGGTATTCCATACCAAGTAACAATTGGTAAAAAAGCATCCGAAGGTATCGTTGAAGTGGCATCACGAGCTACAGGTGAAATGATTGAAGCTAAAGCTGAAGATATCGTCGAAACTTTAGCCAAATTAAAGAAATAATGATAGAATAATTAAACATGACATTTAGTTGTCAAGTGAAGAGAGAGTACGATTTAGAATGAATCATTACTCTCTTTTTAATTCTTGGTAGAGTCATAAAAATTAAAAAATAGCGATTCATTGGCTATTTTAGAAATGGTTACAGTCTGAGATTTATAATGCACCAATAATTATTTATCGATATAATGAGTGAAGTAATTAATGACTTATTGATACTGATTTATCATTTGGTGTCTATTTTTAAATGACGAAGAAAGTTGGTTATTATGTCATTAAATAAAAAAGAATTATTTGAAATTTTAATAAAACAATTAAACTTAAACGATCGAGTAGAGGAATTTCCATTATTAGATTCTGGTAAGGTTGAATCTGTGACCGTACATAAACAGAACGATACATGGGATTTAGTGCTTACTTTTGATGCGATTTTACCATTTAAATTGTATCGACTACTTGAAACAGCAATCATTCGTCAAATACCGCAAGTAAAGAATGTAATACTTCAAGTTCGAGCTAATAACAATGAATATAATGAAAAACTAGTGCAAGATTACTGGCAACACGCTTGTCAGGTGAGTGGCGTTAATTCACCAATATGTAACAAACTATTTAAGAATTCATTACCAATTCAAGAATCAGATAAGATGATTTTTTATGTGGAACATGAAATTACTTTAGCTAAATTTAAAAATGAAATATTCCCAATGGTGGAGACTGCTTATCATCAATTTGGATTTCCGAAGCAATTTAAAATTAAACCAGTAGTTAATAAAGAAGAAAATGAAAAATTAATAGCTCAGTTTAAAGAAGAAAAAATTGAAAAAGAAAAAGAATTGATGATAGAGATGACTGAACAATCTCGTATAGCTGAAGAGCAGCGTCAAAAGATAAATAACGCTTTGACAGAAGGTCCATTATCTTTAGGTCGTTCAATCAACGACAATGAACCAATCACACAGATGAGTGAGATTAGCGAAGAAGAATCAAACAAAGTATTTGAGGGTTATGTCTTCGATATAGAAATAAGAGATCTTCGCTCAGGTAGACGTCTTTTAATGATAAAAATGACAGATTATACGTCTTCATTTTTGATTAAAAAATTCTCGAACAACTCTACCGATGAAGAACTTTTTGATCACTTTAAAGAAGGCATGTGGCTAAAAGTTAAAGGAAATATCCAAGAAGATACTTTCATCAACGATTTGGTTATGATGGCCAATAGCATTAAAGAAATTAAACGGGAACCTCGCAAAGATAATGCGCCAGAAGGTGAGAAGCGTGTCGAACTCCACGCACATACGACGATGAGCCAGATGGATGCGATTATTTCAGCGAAAGATTTAGTTAATAAAGCAGCTTCTTTTAATCAGCAGGCTGTTGCGATTACAGATCATGCAGTACTTCAGTCATTCCCTGAAGCTCACTATGCAGGGTTAGATACAGGCGTTAAAGTGCTTTATGGCGTGGAAGCGAACATTGTTAGTGATGGTGAACCAGTTGCTTACAACGAAGCCGATATTTATTTAGCTGATGCAACTTATGTTGTGTTTGATGTGGAGACGACAGGTCTTTCAGCCATTTATGATAAAATTATTGAACTTGCTGCGGTGAAGTTTAAAGATGGAGAAATTATTGAAGAGTTCCAAGAATTTATTGATCCAGGACATCCATTATCTGAAACAACAATTAACTTAACGGGAATTACCGATCAAATGGTTACAGGTTCAAAATCGGAAGAAGAAGTTTTAAAGATGTTCAAAGACTTTACAAAAGACACTATACTTGTTGCACATAACGCCTCATTTGATATGGGCTTTATAAACACTGCCTATGATAAACATAAACTTGGCAAATCAACATTACCTGTGATTGATACACTTGAACTATCAAGAATGTTACACCCACATATCAAAAGTCATCGACTGAATACACTGGCTAAACGTTATGACGTTCTTTTAGAACAACATCACCGTGCAATCTATGACTCACAAACCACTGCGAAACTACTATGGATTTTCTTAAAAGAAGCTAAAGAAGATTTTAACATTACAAATCACAATCAATTGAACAGTCAAGTAGGAAAAGGCGACGCGTATAAACAATCACGACCAACTCATGCAACATTATTAGTTCAAACGCAAGAAGGTTTGAAGAACTTGTTTAAGATTGTTTCACATTCTTTAGTAAATTATTATTACCGTGTGCCAAGAGTGCCTAAATCAATTTTAAACAAATATCGTGATGGAATTATGATTGGTTCTGGATGCTCACAAGGCGAAGTTTTTGAAGCAATTATGCAAAAAGGGTACAACGATGCATTAGAAGTAGCTAAAGGTTTCGACTATATCGAGATTATGCCTAAAAGTGCTTATGTAGATTTGATTGACCGAGAGCTAGTCACCGATGAAAAAACACTAGAAGATATTTTATCTAACTTGGTTAAAATTGGAAAAGAATTAGATATTCCTGTTGTCGCAACGGGAAATGTTCACTACTTGGATCCTGAAGATTCTGTTTACCGTGATATATTACTTGAAACAGCGAAGAAAGGTGCTTTCTCCAATACCCGAAACCCTGATGTCCACTTTAGAACGACAGATGAAATGTTAAATGAGTTTGCTTTTTTAGGAAAAGATGTTGCCAAAGAAGTTGTCGTTACGAATACACAAAAAATTGCAGATTCTATTGATTCCATTTCACCTGTAAAAAATGGCTTATTTGCACCAAAAATGGCTGGCTCAGATGATCAAATTCGTCAGATGAGTTATGATCGTGCAAAAGAATTATACGGCTCACCACTGCCTGAGATTGTGGAAGCGCGTCTTGAGAAAGAACTGAAGAGTATCATTGAAAACGACTTTTCTGTTATCTATTTAATTTCACAAAAATTAGTACAAAAAAGTATCGATGACGGATACTTAGTCGGATCCCGTGGCTCAGTAGGTTCAAGCTTTGTCGCCACAATGACGGGGATAACGGAAGTAAACCCACTGGCACCACATTATCGTTGTCCAAATTGTCAGTATTCAGAATTTTTTACCAAAGGTGAGGTTGGTTCTGGATATGATTTGGAAGAAAAATCCTGTCCGAAGTGTGAAACGATTATGGACTCAGATGGTCAAGATATTCCTTTCGAGACGTTTTTAGGCTTTAAGGGAGATAAAGTTCCCGATATTGATTTGAACTTTTCAGGTGAATATCAAGCTAAAGCACACAACTATACTAAAATTTTGTTCGGTGAAGACCACGTGTATCGTGCCGGAACCATCACAACAATTGCTGAAAAAACAGCTTTCGGATTTGTGAAAGGTTATGAGCGTGATAAGCAATTAATGTACCGTTCAGCAGAAATTGATCGCTTAGCAAAAGGTGTCACAGGTGTAAAACGATCGACTGGTCAGCACCCTGGTGGGATTATTGTTATTCCGGAAGATATGGATGTCTTTGACTTTACGCCAATTCAATATCCAGCAGATGACCAATCAGCTGAGTGGAGAACAACACACTTTGATTTCCACTCGATTGATGAGAACGTTCTGAAGTTAGATATTCTAGGACATGATGACCCAACCATGATTCGTAAACTACAAGATTTGTCAGGTATTGATCCATTAACGATTCCAGTTAAAGACAAAGATGTGATGAAAATCTTTAGTGGTACGGAAGTCCTTGGTGTGACCCCAGAACAAATTTTCTCTAAAACTGGAACACTCGGTGTACCAGAATTTGGAACGCAATTTGTACGTGAAATGTTAGATAAAACACACCCATCAACCTTTGCTGAGTTACTTCAAATATCGGGACTGTCTCACGGGACTGACGTGTGGTTAGGTAATGCGGAAGAGTTAATTCGAAATCATGATATCCCGCTATCTGAAGTTATCGGTTGTCGTGATGACATTATGGTCTATTTACAACACAAAGGTCTTGAAGATGACTTAGCATTTAAAATTATGGAGTTCGTTCGTAAAGGTCGAGGTTTGTCTGAAGAGTGGATTGAAGAGATGAAAGCTCACAACGTACCGCAATGGTATATTGAATCTTGCTTGAAGATTAAATACATGTTCCCTAAAGCTCACGCAGCAGCATACGTATTAATGGCCTTACGCGTTGCTTATTTTAAAGTACACTATCCATTGTATTATTATGCAGCTTACTTCTCAATTCGAGCGAACGACTTTGATCTAGTCGCAATGGCTAAAGGAAAAGATGCTATTAAGTCAGTGATTGGTGAAATTAAAAATCGCGAACGCGAGAAAAAAGCTACTGCGAAAGATAAATCACTTCTAACGGTTTTAGAAGTTGCGAATGAAATGGTTGAACGCGGTTTTGAATTCAAGATGGTTGATATCGATAAATCTGATGCATCTGACTTTTTAATTGAAGGAGATGCATTAAGAGCGCCATTCAGAGCTGTACCATCGTTAGGTATGAGCGTAGCTAAAACGATTGTTGAAGAGCGCGATAAGAGTGACTTCTTATCCAAAGAAGATCTTTCAAAACGAGGCAAAGTTTCTAAGACAGTAATTGAATATATGGACAATAATCATGTACTTGATCACTTACCTGATGAAAACCAACTCTCCTTGTTTGATGTTTAATCACAATTATATTTACTTCATAATCGTTGTGGGCTCACTTCTTATTGAGCCACTGTCATGAAACATACCAAGATTATTGTACTAAAATGTTTATATCGATTGTCTGCAATGATTTGACAATGCATATTGAATAAGAATAATAATCAATGATGATATGAAAAATATTAACCTAGGAAGATATATAAAAGGACCATTAACACAAAATAAAAATCTAAAAAGTGATTAACAAAGGCTAAAATACTTATTTATTTGCATTGGCAAAGTAAGCATGCTATAATGAAACATGTAACAAAGGCGAATAATAGGAGGGAGTGAGCGAATATTTCGCTCACTCTTTTTAATGCAAATGATAAAATAATTATTATATAACGAGGTGAAGTGGATGAGCGTAGAAGATAAAGTGTTAGAGTTAGCTAAAACGATAGCTGAAGAATTGAATTATGAATTAGTGGATATTGAATATGTTAAAGAAGGAAAGAACTGGTTCTTGCGTCTATATATCGATCAACCATCTGGTATTTCACTTGATGATTGTACAAAATTTAGTGAACGATTAAGTGAAAAATTAGATGAGAAACCTGATGATTTCATGCCTCATGCGTATTATCTAGAAGTGTCTTCACCTGGTGCTGAACGCCCACTGAACACGGATGAAGATATTAATAATGCCATTGGAAAATATATCTATGTGAAGCTATACAATATGATTGGCATTAATAATTCCTTTGAAGGTCATTTAAAAGAAGTCACTGATGACTCAATTATTATGACTGTCAAAGTAAAAACGCGCAAAAAAGATATTGAAATTAAAAGAAACAATATTTCAAAAGCTAGATTAGCAATTGAATTTTAAGATTTAAGGAGAGAACTATGAGTAAAGAATTAGCAGGTGCTTTGGAAGTTTTAGAAAAAGAAAAAGGAATTTCTAAAGAAATTGTTATTGATGCGTTAGAAGATGCATTGGTAGCTGCTTATAAAAAGAATTATGGAACTGCTCAAAATGTTGAGGTAAACTTTAATGAGACGAACGGCTCAATTAAAGTTTATCAAGTGAAAGAAGTTACTGAAGAAGTGGAAGATACACAACTTCATATCTCTTTAGAAGATGCTCGTGAGATTAATAGAGTTTACGAGGTTGGAGACAAGATTAAATTTGAAGTGACGCCGACGAATTTCGGACGCATTGCAGCTCAAACAGCCAAACAAGTTGTACTCCAACGTATGCGTGAAGCAGAGCGTTCTATTATCTATAATGAATATATCCAGTACGAAGACGATTTAATGACTGGTACGGTTGAACGTCAAGATAACCGTTTCATCTATGTGAACTTAGGTAAAGTGGAAGCTGTTCTTTCACAACGTGACCAAATCGAAAACGAAGTGTACAATGCTCATGACCGTATTAAGGTTTTTGTAAGTAAGGTTGAAGACTCAACAAAAGGCCCACAAGTTTTTGTAAGTCGTACACATCCGAATTTAATTAAACGTTTATTCGAACAAGAAGTTCCTGAAGTTTATGACGGAACAGTTGAAATTGTTTCTATTGCACGTGAAGCTGGAGATCGTTCGAAAGTTGCTGTCACATCACGTCATGAAGATGTTGATGCAGTCGGTACATGTGTTGGTCCTAAAGGATCACGTGTTCAAGCAGTTGTCGATGAATTAAATGGTGAGAACATGGATATCGTTGAATGGAATGAAAAGCCAGAACTATTCATCGAGAATGCTTTAAATCCAGCTGAAGTTGTTGATGTAAGATTTAACGAAGAAGAAAACTCATGTACAGTGGTTGTTCCAGATTACCAATTATCATTGGCAATCGGTAAGCGTGGTCAGAACGTTCGATTAGCAGCGAAGTTAACCGGCTATAAGATTGATATCAAACCAGAAAGTGAAATGGACGAACTGGATGAAATGGAAACTGAAGAAGATTTCTTCGATCAATTAGATGAGGGTTCGGAAGAATCAGTTGTAGATCTAGATATCGAAACCATCCCAGAAGAAAACGAGGAAGAAGTCGATTTGGACTATTCAGATGAAAGTGAAGAGTTATTTGACGAAGATTTAGTTGTAGATTCAAATGAACTAGAATCTAATGACGATATTGATGCCAATGAACCAGATGATATCGATTCAAACGATATTTTAACAAATCTAGATTAAAAAATTATAGAGGGAGATGATACTGTGAAACAACGTAAAGTACCAATGCGCAAATGCGTAATCTCTAATGAAATGAAACCGAAAAAAGATATGGTGCGTATCGTTCGTTCCAAAGAAGGCGATGTAACGATTGACCCATCAGGGAAGAAGAATGGACGCGGAGCGTATGTCAGTGTCGAACCTGAATTAGTTGAAGATGGAAAGAATAGAGATGTTTTAAGTTATGCTTTAAATGTCAAAGTACCAACCACGTTTTATGATGAATTATACGACTATGTGGAATACAAAAAGGCAAGAGCAGAGCTATTGAAGGAACAAGGCAATGGATAATAAACAAAAAGCACTGAATTTACTTGGCTTAGCTCAAAGAGCAGGTAAGTTAATGACCGGTGAATCAATGGTACTTGATGCAATTAAACAAAACAAAGCGATAATTGTTATTGTTGCTTCAGATAGTAGTAAAAGATCCATCAAACAATTTAAAAATAAAAGTCAAACGTATAATGTAAAAATAAACTTAGATTATACAAGCGAAGAAATTTCTCAAGCAATCGGTAAAGAACGAAAAAACTGTGCCATTATTGATAATGGTTTTGCAGAGTCCTTTATACAATTGCACTAGAAGATAAGAAAGGTGATTGTATGAGTAAGAAGCGTGTATATGAATTTGCTAAAGAACTAAATATGTCTAGTAAAGAGGTATTAGAGTTAGCAGAGAGTCAAGGCTTAACTTATAAAAGTCATATGGCATCAATGGAAGATGAAGATATGAAGAAAATCAAAGATGCTACGAAGAATAAGGCAAGTCAAAAACAAGCTACCAAAAAAGACTCAAACAAAGGTCTAGAGAAAAAGAAAGATCAAAAAGCTGAGTCGAATAAAAAACAATCAAAAAATAATAAGCAAAATAAACAGACAAGCCAAAATGGTCAATCGAAAAAACACAATCAAAATAATCAAAGAAAAAAACAGGATAAGAAGGACAAAACTTCGAAAACAAAATCTAATCCTAAAAAACGTACGACAAACGAGAGCGAGAAAGCAGAATTACGTAGTAAACGTCAAAAACAAAAACGAAATTCTAGACAATATCGCGGTATAAACGGTGGACCAGCGGGAAATCGTAAAAAACGTAAAAGTAACACACATGAACAAGATAAACAACAAGCAAACAACTTAACGCCGCGTAAGAATAAGCCCCTACCAGAAGTTGTTGAATATACTGAAGGGATGACTGTTCGTGAATTAGCGAAAAAAATTCACCGTGAACCAGCAGAAATCGTGAAAAAATTATTCATGATGGGTGTTGTAGCGAACCAAAACCAGTCATTAGATGGTGATTCTATTGTTTTAATTTTAGATGAGTATGGTGTTAAAGCAGAAGAAAAAGTAGAAGTAGATATTTCTGACTTTGATAATTATTTTAACCAAGAACCAGTTGAAGAAAACTTAGAATTACGTCCAGCAACAGTAACAATCATGGGACACGTTGATCATGGTAAAACAACATTATTAGATACGTTACGTGAAGCGAAAGTCGCTGAAGGTGAAGCAGGTGGAATTACACAGCATATTGGTGCTTACCAGGTAACGGTAGATGATAAACCAATTACGTTCCTAGACACACCTGGACACGCAGCATTTACAACTATGCGTGCTCGTGGGGCGGACATTACGGATATAGCGATTATTGTGGTTGCTGCTGATGACGGGGTAATGCCTCAAACTGAAGAAGCAATCAACCACGCAAAAGCTGCTGATGTACCAATTATTGTTGCAGTGAACAAAATTGATAAACCAGAAGCTAACCCACAGAAAGTTATGCAAGAATTATCAGCTTATGAATTAATCCCTGAAGCATGGGGTGGCGATACTATTTTTGTTGAGATTTCTGCTAAATTTAACCAAAATATTGAAGAATTATTAGAAATGATTCTCTTAGTAGCTGAGATTGAAGAATTGAAAGCTGACCCAACTCGTCTAGCAATCGGTACTGTAATCGAAGCACGTTTAGACAAATCTCAAGGAGCAATTGCTACATTACTTGTTCAAGAAGGTACTCTGCATCATGGAGATTCTATTGTTGTCGGTAATACACACGGTCGTATTCGTACCATGACGAACGATAAAGGTCGTCGAGTGAAAAGCGCGAAACCTTCTTCACCAGTTGAGATTACTGGGCTGAACGAAACACCCCAAGCTGGTGATCGTTTCGTTGTATTTAAAGATGAGAAGACAGCTCGTCAAGTTGGTGAACGTCGCGCGAACGCAGCGACTGAAGCTTCACGTAAAGCAACACAAAAAGTAACTTTAGAAACATTATTTGATAGTCTTGAAGAAGGCGAATTGAAAGAAGTTAACGTGATCGTCAAAGCTGATGTACAAGGTTCTACTGAAGCATTAGTATCAAGTTTAGAGAAAATTGATGTGGAAGGTGTTAAAATCAACATTATTCACACGGGTGTTGGTGGAATAAACGAAAGCGATGTGACCCTTGCATCAGCAGGTAACGCGATTATTATCGGATTTAATGTTCGTCCTACGCCACAAGCACAAGAAAGTGCGAACCGTGAAGAAGTTCAAATTAGAACGTACCGCGTAATCTATGATGCGATTGAAGAAGTTGAGCAAGCGATGACAGGTATGTTAGATCCTGAATACGAAGAAAAAGTAACAGGTACAGCAACAGTTCGCGAAACATTCAATGTATCTAAAGTTGGAACAATTGCGGGTTGCTACGTAAGTAACGGTGTTATCAAGCGAACAAGCTCAATCCGCTTAATCAGAAATGGCGTTGTTGTTTTTGATGGAGAACTTTCAAGCTTGAAGAGATTCCAAGATGATGCTAAAGAAGTGTCAAATGGTTTCGAATGTGGTATCACGTTAGAGAACTACAACGATATTAAGATTGATGATGTTATTGAAGCTTACGAAATGGTAGAACTTCCAAGAGGTTAATAAAGGAGAGTTATTTTATTATGGCGAATCACAGACCAGGTAGAGTAGCACAAGAAATTAGACGTGAAGCAACGGATATCTTACGTCATAGTATTCGTGACCCACGAGTTGATGGTGTAACTATTACAGATGTTGAAGTTACTAATGATCTTCAACATGCTAAAATTTTCTATAGTACACTGAAAGATGATGAAACAACAAAAACAGAAACTCAAGAAGGCTTAGATAAAGCGTCGGGGTTAGTTCGTAGTGAAATTGGCGGACGCATTAAGTTATACAAAACGCCTGAGATTCGATTTGTTCGTGATGAATCATTAGAGTATGGGAACCGTATTGATCAAATTTTAAATGAATTACATGAAAAAGAGTCCAAAAACTAATCTATGATAACTGACAATAGGGCCTTGACTCGAGTCACAGGTCCTATTTGTTATTAAAGAAATTTTGGATATAAATATGAGTCAAATATAATTTGGAGTGATATAGGTGGATGGAATAATTCCAATTTGGAAAGAACGTGGCATGACTAGTCACGATTGTATATATAAAGTTCGAAAGATTCTCGGTACGAAGAAGGTTGGCCATTCCGGAACTTTAGATCCTAATGTTGACGGCGTTCTACCGATTGGAGTTGGCAAAGGGACAAAAATGATGGAGTATATTGTTGACTCGTCAAAAGTCTATACGGGTGAGATTACAATTGGTTTTTCAACCACCACCGAAGACTTAGATGGCGACATTGTCGAGCAAGTGGCTTTAGCTGAAGATGATTTACAAGATGAACAAATCAGTCAAGTCCTCACTGAATTTGAAGGCATCATTACTCAGATTCCACCACTGTATTCAGCGATTCGAGTAAATGGAAGACGTCTCTATGAATATGCAAGAAACAATGAAGAAGTTGTTAGACCAAAACGTGAAGTGAACATTCACTCCTTTGAGAAAACTTCTGAAATAATGTATAACGCTACTGAACAAACGTATAGCTTCACTTTTAAAGTTGAATGTAGTAAAGGCACATATATCCGAACACTGGCTGTGGATGTCGGCAAGGAACTCGGATTTCCTGCGACCATGACCCAACTCACCCGCATTAGCAGTGGTGGGTTTACTGATGAAGATGCCGTAAGACTTGATCAACTCACTGAACTAAAAAAACTTGGCCAGATCGATGGTGTGATGAAGCCTATTGAAACAGCTTTAACTAACTTAGCAAATAAAGTGTTGTCAGAAGAAGAATGGTTAAGAGTGAAACATGGAGCGTTGTTAGAGAAAGCATCGTATCCAGCAACTTATCCATTAGTGTTTTACTATCAGGATAAAGCAGTGGCAATTTATGAAGCTCATCCAAAAAAGACTCATTTAATAAAACCTAAGAAAGTATTACAGACAGAATTGTAGGTGTAAATTTGGAGATTAAGAAATTACATCACCCCTATGATCCGAAAGAGATTCATGTAGATGATATTGTTCTCATCTTAGGTTTCTTTGATGGCGTTCACAGAGGGCACACTGAAGTGATTAGTAAAGGGGTAGAGTTAGCTAAAAAACATAATCTAAAAAGTGTTGTGATGACTTTTAATCGTCATCCATCTCTCGTTTACCAAAAATACCATCCAACACGTCATGCCTATTTAACGACAAATAAGCGAAAAGCTAAATTAATTGAACGACTCGGAGTAGATATTTTATATCAAACAGAATTCACTTCGAAGTTAGGGTCGCTTACTCCTGACGAATTTGTTCAACAGTATATGGTCGATTGGCACGCAAAATATGTTGTAGCAGGCTATGACTACACATATGGTAAGAAAGAATTGGCAAATATGGAACGTTTACCAATTTTAGCTGACGGTCGTTTTGAAGTCGTAACGGTGACTAAAAAAATCGATGAAGTAGGAAAGATTAGTTCTACACGCATTCGTGAATTAATTTCTAAAGGAGATGTTGCTGGGGCAAGCAAACTTCTTGGTTATTATTATGACACATCAGGCTACGTTATTCATGGCGAAGCGAGAGGACGCACGCTCGGCTATCCGACAGCTAATATTGAACCACATCCATACGTCTTTATTCCTGATGTTGGTATTTATGCGGTTAAAATTAAGGTAGGCGGCCAATGGTATAGCGGGATGGCATCAATCGGCTATAATGTCACTTTCGGCTTCCGAAACAACCAATCGATTGAAGTTCATATTTTTGATTTTGATGAAACGATATACGGTGAAGATGTTGAAATCAAGTGGATTGAATACCTACGTGATGAGAAAAAATTTGATTCTGCAAAAGAATTAGTGGAGCAGCTGGATAAAGATCAAAGTTTATCTAAAAAAATTCTTTCAAACGTTGATGAAACGATGATTTTTTAGTGAAAACTCGTTAATAGTCAAAATAAATCAAACTAAATGGTTGACACTGATATCTTCTATTATTATAATAAGTATTGAAGTTAGCACTCGAAGAACTTGAGTGCTAATTTTAATGATTGTAACTTTTAAGACTAAAGAACGATTGACGAAGAGTCGTTAAATTGTTTTTATTATGTATAAGAAAAAGATGTTTTGCTGAAAGGATGATGGTCATGCTAACAGCAAGGCAAGTAGCCATATTAGAATCAATCATTCATTTCTTTACGGAAACAGGTGAGGAAGTCAGCTCGAACATGATTGCGAAACAGACAGATGTTGGAGCCAGCTCTGCTACGATTCGTAATGAGATGAGTAAGTTAGAAAAAAGTGGGTACATTCAAAAGACTCACCTATCATCAGGTCGTGTTCCTTCTTTAAAAGGTTACCGATTTTATATCGATCATATCTTGAAGCCGGAACAATTATCTGTTGATTCAATTTCACATATTAGCCAAGAACTTTCAACGCATTTTCAAGAAATTGATGATTTAATTCATCAGTCAGCGCATGTTTTATCTGAACTAACGAATTACACGGCAATTGTCTTAGGACCGAAAGTTCAGGAAACTCGTTTAACGGATTTTAGATTGGTGATGATTAATGAACATCAAGTGATGGCCATAATGGAAACGAACAACCGAACAATTAAAAGTATCGTTTTCCGTCCATCGCATCATGTCAAAAGAAATGACATTGATAAGCTATCACGAATCTTAAACCATGATTTAGTTGAGGAACTTCTGCCAAATGTTTATAGGAAAATGCAAGAAGAGATTCCTTTTATTGTGCGTCAGTACATGGGAGATGTTGGTACTTTACTTCAATCTGTGAATAACAGTCTTAAGCAAGCTAACCAACTTCAAATGCATGTGTCAGGTAAGAATAATTTGTTCAATCTGACAAATGAATTAAGTATTGACCAGTTGAGAAATCTTTTTGATTTACTCGAAAATCAAGAACATCATTTATCAAAGCTCTTCGGTAAAACACAAGAAGGGATTAATATTCGTTTAGGTAATGAACTGAATGATAATCGGTTTGAGAATCTTAGTTTAATTACAGCGAACTACCGTGTTGGAGGTTATGGTGATGGTGTGATTGCGATTATCGGTCCAACCTATATGCCTTACTCTAAAACGCTGGGAGTTGTTGAAGGTTTCCGTTCGGAGTTAGCTAATGTGCTACTAAACTACTATATTAATTAGAAATGAGGGATCTTCTTGAGTCATGATGAGTTAAACCAAGACCAAGATCAACAAGAGTCATCAGAAGAAATGACTGAACAAGATTCAAACCAATCTTCTAATCAAACAGAAGATGCTCAAGGTGAAGCAAGTACAGAAGTGAGTGAAGAAGTTGCAGAACTGTCAGAGAAGAATCAAGAATTATCTGACCGCGTCCTTCGCTTACAAGCTGAAGTACAAAACTTGCAACGTCGCAACACAAAGAACCGTGAAGAATTGCAACGTTTCCGTTCAATGGATTTAGCAAAAGATATTATCCCATCGATTGATAACCTAGAGAGAGCCATGCAAATTGAAGTCGATACAGAAGCTGGCAAAAATCTCAAAAAAGGTTTAGAGATGGTATTAAATAGTTTACTTCAAGGATTAGAGAAGAACCACGTTACAGTGATCGATCCAAAAGGGGAGAACTTCGACCCGAATTATCATGAAGCTTATACAACACTACCAGCACAAGAAGGACAAGAAAGTGGTCAAGTAGCAGAAGTATTCGAAAAAGGATACAAATTACACGACCGCGTTCTAAGATCTGCTAAAGTAGTCGTTGTTCAATAAAATTTATTAATTATACTCTGAAATAGAATATATTTATAGAAGGAGATTTTATACATGGGAAAAATTATTGGTATTGATTTAGGTACAACAAACTCAGCGGTAGCCGTTTTAGAAGGCGGCGAGCCGACAATTATTCCTAATAAAGAAGGAAATCGTACAACTCCATCAGTAGTGTCATTTAAAGATGGTGAAATTCAAGTTGGTGAAGTAGCTAAACGTCAAGCAATTACAAATCCTGATACTATCATTTCAATCAAGCGTTATATGGGTGAAGACCACAAAGTAGAAGCAGCTGGTGAAACATATACACCACAACAAATTTCAGCTTATATCTTACAGCATTTAAAATCATATGCTGAAGATTATTTAGGTGAAGAAGTAACAAATGCAGTGATTACTGTTCCTGCTTACTTCAATGACTCACAACGTCAAGCAACAAAAGATGCTGGAAAAATTGCTGGTTTAGAAGTTGATCGTATCGTTAACGAACCAACAGCTGCATCTTTAGCTTATGGTTTAGAAAAAAAAGAATCTGAAGAAAACATCTTAGTTTTTGACTTAGGCGGCGGTACGTTTGACGTATCAATCTTAGAGCTTGGTGATGGTGTATTCGACGTTCTATCAACAGCTGGTGATAATGAACTAGGTGGGGATGACTTTGATGATAAAATTATTAACTTTTTAGTTGCTGAATTCAAAAAAGAACAAGGTATTGATTTATCTAAAGATAAAATGGCAACTCAACGTCTAAAAGATGCCGCTGAAAAAGCGAAAAAAGAATTATCAAGTACGTCTTCAACAACAATCAGCTTACCATTCATTACAGCTGGTGACGCAGGTCCATTACACTTAGAACAAACATTAACACGTGCGAAGTTTGATGAATTAACAACTGACTTAGTTGATCGTACAAAAGGGCCAGTACGTCGTGCATTAAGTGATGCTGGTTTATCACAGTCGGATATTGATGAAGTGGTATTAGTTGGTGGATCAACACGTATCCCTGCAGTAGTAGAAGCTGTCAAAGCTGAAACTGGTAAAGAACCAAACCGTTCTGTTAACCCAGATGAAGTTGTAGCATTAGGTGCTGCGATTCAAGGAGGCGTAATCTCTGGTGACGTGAAAGATATCGTATTACTAGATGTTACCCCATTATCACTAGGTATCGAAACTATGGGTGGTGTGTTCACAACATTAATTGAACGTAACACAACTATTCCAACAAGCAAGTCACAAGTATTTTCTACAGCAGCCGATAACCAACCAGCAGTAGATATTCACGTTTTACAAGGTGAGCGTCCAATGGCTAAAGATAACAAGACATTAGGTCGTTTCCAATTAGCTGACATTCCAGCTGCACCACGTGGTGTTCCTCAAATTGAAGTAACATTTGACATTGATAAGAACGGTATCGTGAAAGTATCTGCGAAAGACCAAGGTACTGGTAAAGAACAAAATATTACCATTAAATCATCATCAGGTTTATCAGATGAAGATATCGACCGTATGGTTAAAGATGCTGAGGAGAACGCTGAAGCAGATAAAAAACGTCGTGAAGAAGTAGACTTACGTAACGAAGCTGATCAACTAGTCTTCCAAGTGGATAAAACATTAAAAGACTTAGAAGGTAAAGTAGATGATGCTGAAGTATCTAAAGCACAAGATGCTAAAGAAGAATTGAAAACTGCTTTAGAAGGCGATGACTTAGATGCCATTAAAGAGAAAAAAGAATCACTTAGCGAGATCGTTCAAGATTTAACTGTTAAATTATATGAGCAAGCTCAGCAACAGCAAGCTGCTCAACAAGATTCACAAGATTCTAACGATGGATCTAATGGTGATGACGATGTTGTTGATGCGGACTTTGAAGAAGTAGATGACGAATAATAAGTCAGATAGTCTATACGATGAAGAAGCCGAGATAGGGAAATCTGTCTCTGGCTTTTTCTATGATAATTATTTTAGACTATGCGATTAATTCGAAGTGATGGAGGAAAGTTATGGCACAAAAAGAAGATTTTTATGACGTGCTTGGTGTGTCGAAAGATGCCTCCCAAGCAGAAATAAAAAAAGCATACCGAAAATTATCAAAAAAATACCACCCAGACATTAATGACGCTCCAGAAGCTGAACAAAAATTCAAAGATGTTTCTGAAGCTTATGAAACTTTAAGTGATGAACAAAAAAGAGCAGCTTATGATCGTTACGGTCACGCTTCTACAGACCCTAACTTTGGTGCCGGGGGAGCAGGAGGCGGATTCGGTGGAGCCGGGAACTTTGGTGGATTTGAAGATATCTTTGATCAGTTCTTTGGTGGTGGACGTGCTGGAGGCAGAAGATATGACCCGACAGCTCCACAACAAGGTGATGACTTACAATATGTCATGACTTTAGAATTTGAAGATGCAATTTTTGGTAAAGAATCAACTATTAAATATAATCGCTTTGAGCACTGTGGGACATGTGGGGGTAACGGAGCAAAACCCGGAACAAGCCCTAAAACATGTTCTCAATGTGGGGGAGCGGGTACTATCAATGTGGAACGAAACACTGCTTTCGGTCGCATGATGAGTCAACAAACTTGCCCTACTTGTCACGGGACTGGTCAAGAAATTGAAGAAAAATGTGATGTTTGTCATGGTGAAGGTAAAGTGAAAGAACGCCACTCAGTGAAAGTGAAAGTTCCTGCTGGCGTTGAAGATGGTCAACAAATGCGATTAGCTGGTCAAGGTTCAGCTGGTAAAAATAACGGTCCATTTGGCGATCTCTTTATTATTTTCCGTGTGAAACCATCAGATACATTTGAACGACATGGATCTGAAATTTATTATGAATTACCAATTAACATTGTCCAAGCAACATTAGGTGATGAAGTAAAAGTACCAACTGTTCATGGCAAAGTGAAATTCAATATTCCAGCGGGTACTCAACCGAATACAACCTTTAGACTTAGAGGAAAAGGTGCACCAAAATTAAGAGGTCATAGTAATGGTGATCAACACATTACGGTTAAAGTCGTAGTACCGAAAAAATTAAATGAACGTCAAATTGAAATTCTAAGAGATTTCGCAAAAGAAAGTGATTTTGACGAAATAAAAGAACAGGATAAAGATGGATCATTCTTCTCAAAATTTAAAGATGCCTTTAAAGACTAGCCATTTAACAAAATAGACATAAGGTAAGATGGTATAGTAGAGCCTTAACAAAGCAATAATAGTGCTTTGTTAAGGCTTTTTGAGTATTTTAATAAATGTTATATCAGTTAGTGGATGATTCGTTAATAAAAACAAAAATAATAATGAAAACTATTTGAATAAATTAGTCAGCTTTTCTAATATAATTTTTAATTAGACAATTATCAGAGTTAGCAATATGCAATGGACCTTATAATTTTTTATGTTTTTGTATGTCTACATAATTAATACAAAGGTTAATGAAAGTATACATTATGGATGGAACCAATGGAATTCATTGTCAAATCAGTATTTCATTGATATAATTGTGAGGACGCATGAAAGGGAATGAGGATTTATTATGAATAAAAATGAAGCACGCGAACGTCAGAAAAGGATTAGGAACTTTTCGATCATAGCGCATATCGACCACGGGAAATCAACGTTAGCAGATCGAATTTTACAAGTAACGGAAACAGTGGCTGATCGTGAGATGCAAGATCAGTTATTAGATTCGATGGATTTAGAGCGTGAACGTGGCATTACCATTAAATTGAATACTGTAGAATTGAATTATAAAGCCAACGATGGTCAAGAATATATTTTTCACTTAATCGATACTCCAGGTCATGTCGATTTTACGTATGAAGTATCGCGTAGTTTAGCTGCTTGTGAAGGAGCTATTCTAGTCGTTGATGCAGCTCAGGGGGTTGAAGCACAGACATTAGCAAACGTGTATTTAGCGATTGATAATGACTTAGAAATTATTCCAGTCATCAACAAGATTGATTTACCAGCTGCTGATCCTGAACGTGTTGAGCAAGAGATTGAAAATATTATCGGAATCGATGCAAGTGAGGCTGTTCATGCCAGTGCGAAATCCGGTATCGGTATTGAGGATATTTTAGAACAGATTGCTGAGAAAGTGCCTGCACCAGAAGGAGATATTGACAATCCACTACAAGCTATGATTTTTGACTCTATGTATGATTCATACCGTGGTGTTGTTTTAAGTATCCGCGTAATGGATGGTTATCTTAAAAAAGGTGACAAAATCAAGTTAATGAACAGTGGTAAGACCTATGAAGTTACAGAGCTTGGTATCTTCTCACCCAAACCAATTGAACGCGACTATTTAATGGTAGGGGATGTCGGTTATGTGACGGCGAACATCAAATCAATTCGCGATGCACGCGTGGGTGATACAATTACGTTAGCTGATAACCCTGCGGAAGAAGCGCTTGAAGGTTATCGTCAGATGAATCCAATGGTGTTCTGTGGAATGTATCCAACAGATTCTAAAGATTATGAAGACTTAAGAGAAGCACTTGAACGCTTGCAACTTAATGATTCATCACTACAGTTCGAACCTGAAACATCTCAAGCTTTAGGTTTTGGCTTCCGTTGTGGATTCTTAGGGATGCTTCACATGGACGTTATTCAAGAACGTCTAGAACGCGAATTTGATCTAGACTTAATTACAACGGCGCCATCAGTTATTTACCATGTAAACAAAACAGATGGTGAGAAAGTGGAAGTTTCTAACCCATCAGAAATGCCAGAAGCAACTGAAGTAGAATCGATAGAAGAACCTTATGTTAAAGCTACTGTTACCGTACCAAATGATTATGTCGGTGCAGTAATGGAAATCTGTCAGCGTAAACGTGGTGAGTTCATTACTATGGAATACCTCGATGATATTCGAGTCAATGTCATTTATTATATTCCATTATCAGAAATCGTTTTTGACTTCTTTGATCGTCTAAAATCAATGACAAAAGGGTATGCCTCACTAGACTATGAAGAAGCGGGTTATCGTCAAAGTAACTTAGTGAAGATGGATATCTTAATTCACGGCGATCCAGTCGATGCTTTAAGCTTTATTGTTCATAAAGATTTTTCTTATGATCGTGGACGTGCCATTGCTGATCAGTTGAAAACAAAAATACCTCGTCAACAATTTGAAATTCCTATTCAAGCAGCTGTTGGTAATAATATTATTGCCAGATCAACGGTTAAAGCATATCGTAAAGACGTAACAGCAAAATTATACGGCGGGGATGTTACTCGTCGACAAAAGTTATTGAAAAAACAAAAAGAAGGTAAGAAACGCATGAAGAATGTAGGTAACGTTGAAATTCCACAGGATGCTTTCATGGCTGTTTTAGATTTGGACAACGAGTAAGAGTAAGACTGCGAGAAATCGCGGTCTTTTTATTTCAAAAAAGGAGTATATATTATGTCTAATCCTAAATTTATTTCTGAATTACAACAATTAATTAATGAGAGTGAGCGAATTGTCTTTTTTGGAGGTGCTGGCGTTTCAACGGCTAGTGGTATTCCTGATTTTAGATCTTCTAAGGGACTGTTTATGAAAGAATCGGGTTATCGTATATCTGCTGAAGAAATTGTTTCTAATTGTTTTTTCAATCGACACCCAAAGATTTTCTTTGAATTTTACTTTGAAAACTTAGTATATGAAAAGGCACAACCTAATTTAGTGCATAAGTATATTGCTAATTTAGAAAAAAGAGAAAAAAATATTATCATTGTCACACAAAATATTGATGGTCTTCATAAGAAAGCGGGAAGTACTCAAATATTTAATTTGCATGGTGATATTTATTCTAATTATTGTACGAAGTGTCATCGACACTACACATTAGATGAGTTGCAATTAGACAGTGACGGAATCCCTCGCTGTGAGGATGACCAAGCAATTGTTAAACCTGATGTTATTTTATATGGTGAACAATTACATGCAGATGTCGTTGAAGGTGCTGTGCAGGCAATAGCTCAAGCGGACTTATTAATCATTGCAGGAACATCTCTAGCTGTCTACCCTGCCGCAGGGTTAATCAATCACTTCAATGGGAAAAAGGTGGTTGTCATTAATAATACTTTAATAAGGACCTATCATTTGAATACCTTATTTATCGAAGATGATATGACAAATGTCTTTAAAAAACTTAAATAAGGGGTTCTGTTATGTTTTTATTAGATGAAACTCTAGCGACTGAGCATGTAGCGAAAGAATTGTTAGGTTGTTTACTTGTTCATCAGTCCGATGACGGTATAACTTCTGGATGGATCGTTGAGACAGAAGCTTATATAGGGGAAAAAGATGAGGCTTGTCATAGTTACCGTCGGAAAAGAACGCCACGGCTTATAGCAATGTATGATAAACCGGGCACTATTTATTTATATCAAATGCATGGGCATATACTTTTAAATATTGTTACTCAACCTGTTGATGTTCCACATGCCGTTTTAATTCGTGCCATTGAACCAGCTCAAGGTAAAGATTTGATGATTAATCGACGAATTAAATCTGGTATTGAGTTAACTAATGGGCCTGGGAAGTTAACTCAAGCAATGGGGATAACCATGGATAATTACGGAACAATGATTACAAGTAAATCTTTGTTTATTGATATCACTCAGCGAAGAATGCCTTTAAAAATAGAAAGCTCCCCACGTATTGGTATTCCAAACAAAGGGGAGTGGACTAATAAAAAATTGAGATACACAGTTAAGGGGAATCCCTATATATCAAAATATAAAGGAACTACTGATCAGAAAAATCATGGTTGGGCCTAGAAAGATAAGCTTGTTTGTTATACCACTCCATTGGTTCCATACATTCAGCGTGTCTAATTTCTTCTAGTTGACATTTTCGTATGTCACCATTTATTTTCTTTAAATAAATATAGTCATCTTTATATCCAAGAACGACACAGGGGATCTCTTCATAGTGAGCGCTTTGATTAATGATGTTTGATTGAATTCGAATAGGACTTTGATAGTCATAGGACTTCTTGAATATCATTGAAATCTCATAGAACGACATCTGAGGTTTAGGGGTAATTTGCTGAACAGTATGATCTGTTTGCTTTAACTTCTTCAATGCCTCGGTATGATCCGATAACATCATTCCCATCCACTTTAATTTGCCCCGGTCTTGATAACCTAATTCATCCGGAGTGTAATAAATTTTTCCATCACGAATGGTTGCCATATAATCACCTCCCATAAAATTAAATCATCTGTTGTTGGAAAATATCCGGAGTTTTCTATTTACCTCGCACATAATAGGAGAACGGTAGTGAGGCATCTATGACGAATAGTCTGAAAAAATGCATACTTAAAAAACTCATTTTATTCTGTATCAGCTTGATGACCACCAAGTATATTGCTTCGATAGATAGCTGTACTACCGTCTATCAAGCTATTTGCTGGGAGTATCGCTGTGTTGCCGAAGCGTTCTTTAATATGATCGATCACCGAGACACGTTTCTCTTCAGCAAAAATATCTTCCGTTGACTCAAAGAGATTTAGCTGCAGATCACTTTTCTGTTCAATCTGTCCGAACGTTACGTTTATCACGCGTACTGGTTGATGATCATAATACTCTCTGAAGATATCTAGCATATAGCTAATCAGCTTTTTCGAGGAATCAGTCGGTTCAATCTTGAGTTGGTGGCTAAACCCAGTTGATATAACATTTTTCGAATATCCAATCCCTAACTTCACTACACTCGTTGTTTGTTGGTGTTTTCGCAACCTAATAGCATTTTCTTCCGTCATTTCGCGAATAACAATTTCTATTTCATATTGACTGGTGTAATCGCAGTTTAAAATCTGATTCCGTGAGTAAGAAGAAGATTGCGGAATATATTGATCGGCTAACCGAGTTCGATCAATACCATGTGCATGGAAGAAGAGCTGCTCACCAATAATGCCAAATTGTTTTTTCAGTAACTTAATATCAGTTTGAGCTAAGTCATAAATCGAATAAATGCCTAATTTTTGCAATTTCACTTTCGTACGTGAACCGATACCCCAAAAATCATCCAATTCATTAATACGCCAGACTGTTCGTGGCACATCTTTGTAACGCCACTGGGCAATATAACTAGCAATTTCCTTATGTTTTGCATCGTGGTCTAGTGCCAACTTAGCTAGGAGGGGATTATCACCAATCCCGATAGTCACGACTAATCCTAGTTCGTCCCAGATGGCTTCTTGAATCGCTTTAGCAATTTGATAAGAGGTCCCGAATAATTGATGCGAAGCGGTGACATCTAAAAAAGATTCGTCAATACTATATGGGTGTAAGTCTTTATCCATCACATAGCGTCTAAAAATATTAAGGATTTCGATATTCTTTTTTAAATACAGTGCCATTCGCGGTTCTACAATTTTAATGTCCGTATCTTTAGGAATATCATAGACGCGAGTGCCGGTTTTCACACCATATTCTGCTTTTACTAATGGGGCAGCAGCAAGTACAAGGCCGCCTTGTTGGTTTGGTTTACTTACGACACAAATCCTGGACTCAAGGGGATGGATGTTGCGCTCGACTGCTTCCACACTCGCGAAGAAGCTTTTCACATCGACACATAGAATATCCCGCACAGGTTCATGGTCATAATTCATATGAATTTCGTTACGATGAGTCATTTTCTATCTCCTAAAACATAAAGCGAACATTAGTTTGTTATAGTTCAATTATAGGAACAAACGTTCGTTTCGTCAATACGTTTTTTGAATAGGACTAAAAAAAGAAGTATGGTAAAATGAAATGGAGAACGATTGAACTTATAGGGGGTTTCAAGGTGAAACAAGATTTAACAGAATATATCGCAGATCGATTAAAAGAAATTTATCCGTTTTTCCAATGGAAAGTACAAAACAACTCGTTGCGACATACCGTCGAATTATTTGTGACATTTCGTGTTGATTTAGATGGCAATAAGATTGCTTTACAAGATAAATTTGGGACGAACTTAACGACTGATTACATTCAATTTGAAGATGTGATTGCTTTTTATGATCCGATTCAGTCAGATATTCAACGCGGTAATTACTTAACAGTGATTGAAATGGATAACACGCTAGGCATTGATAAAGGTCAAGTAGATGTTGTATTAAAACATTTAATTCGCGTTGCATCAGCCGGTGTGAGTGATTTAAGAGATTTTATCGAAAAAGATGAACGTGATCAATTTGAAATGAAGTGGAACCAGCATAATTATGAACGCGCACTTGATACAATGAAAAGTTTAAATCGATATAATGAAGATAAATTATTTATGAACTTTGAAGAAGAATCATCGATTGTTAAAGAATTAACTGAGGGGAATAGACATGACGGCGTGGAACGAATTTAGTATTTTTATTAATCGTGAGGCGACAGAAGCGGTATCGGCTATCTTAATGGAACTGGGATCATCTGGCGTGGCGATTTCTGACCGACAAGACTTTTCTGATGTTCCAGAATACGGCTTTGATACATTATGGGCGTTGGATGACAGTAAATTCCCATCCAAAGGTGTTATTGTTAAAGGTTATTTCCATCAACCAGATAAGCTCGATTATTTAAAACAAAAAATTACAGATAAAATTGAACAGCTTAAAGACTTTGATGTCGATGTCGGTCAATGTACAGTAGAGTATGCTCTAGTGAATGATGATGACTGGTCAGAAATATGGAAAAAATATTATCATCCTGTATCCATCACGCGGTATTTAACAATTGTTCCACAATGGGAAGAGTACAAGAAAAAACATGACAACGAAGTGATCTTAACACTTGATCCAGGTTTAGCATTCGGTACAGGTACACATCCGACAACGCAACTTTGCTTACAGTTATTAGAGATAACGCTACTAGGTGGCGAAACAGTGATTGATGTTGGCACAGGTTCAGGTGTATTAAGTATCGCTAGCGCCTACCTTGGTGCAGAGGATATTTACGCTTATGATTTGGATGATATTGCAGTTTCTTCAGCGAAAAGTAACATCGCTTTAAATGATTTAACCGAAACGATTGCCGTGGGTACCAATGATTTATTACACGGTATCGATCAAGAAGCTGACCTTGTAGTTGCAAACATTTTAGCCGAAATTATCGAACCACTGATTCCAGACGCGATGCGAGTTTTAAAACCAAACGGTAAATTCATTTCATCAGGTATTATTAAAAACAAAAAAGAACGCATTATTTCTAAATTAAAAAAAGTCGGTTTTAAAATCGAACAAGTGAATCAGATGGGGGACTGGGTAGCGATCTTAGCCCGAAAACCACTTACTGATGAGTAAGCGAAAATTAATCAGATTATATAAAATCAGTAAAGACAAGTAATAAATATGAAAATAAATAGGTTTAATGAAATAAAAAGGAGAAATATAAAATGACAGAACAATTAGCCAAAATGATTGATCATACATTGTTAAAACCAGAGGCAACAGAAGGTGATATTCAGCACTTATGTATTGAAGCGGCTGAAAATAACTTCAAATCCGTATGTATTAATCCAGGATGGGTCAAATATGCGAGTGACTTTTTAACAAACTCAGATGTTGACGTTTGTACAGTAATTGGTTTCCCACTGGGAGCCAACAAAACAGTTATTAAAGTGCAAGAAGCTTTAGAAGCTGTCAAAGATGGTGCAAAAGAGATTGATATGGTAATTAATATCGGTCGATTAAAGAGTGAGGATTTCGCTTATGTTTATGACGATATTGCTGAAGTAGTGAAAGCTGTTAAAGGAAAAGCAATTGTTAAAGTGATTATCGAAGCATGCTTACTTGAACGTAATGAGAAAATCCGTGCATGTGAAATTTCAAAACGTGCCGGTGCAGACTTCGTAAAAACTTCTACTGGTTTTTCAACAGGTGGCGCAACAGTGGAAGATGTAAAGTTAATGCGTTCAACAGTTGGACCAGATATTGGCGTAAAAGCATCTGGCGGTGTACGTACTCCTGAAGATGCTCAAGCAATGATCGAAGCTGGTGCAACACGTATCGGAACCTCAAATGGTGTAAAATTAATCAATAACGAAGAAGCATCAAGCGATTATTAAGATACATGATTGAAATGCTTACAAAAAGAAACTATAATTAATAAATAAGGACTGTGACCGTTCAAATTTGTCATGGTCCTTATTCATTACATGCTATAATAATATAAATGATTGATTAAAGAAGTAGAAGGTGTATAAAATGGCTGTACAAAAAGATTATTCGCCACAAGAAGTCATGGCTTTATGTCTCACTTATATGAGTAGTGAGCATGTGAAGTTTGTTAAGCGTGCTTACGATTTAGCCGAGAAAGCACACAAAGGACAAATTAGAAAATCAAAAGAAGAATATATTATACACCCGGTTCAAGTGGCAGCTATTCTTGCTGAGCTTAAAATGGATCCTGTTACTGTAGCGACGGGTTTCTTACATGACGTCGTTGAAGATACGGATTATACGTATGATGATATTGCTGAAATATTTACACCAGAAGTTGCTGACTTAGTCGATGGGGTTACAAAATTAGGTAAGTTCAAATTTAAGTCTAAAAAAGAACACCAAGCGGAAAACCATCGTAAGATGCTTTTAGCTATGGCACAAGATGTGCGTGTGATATTAGTTAAATTAGCTGACCGTCTGCATAATATGCGTACATTAAGATATCATCGACCCGAGAAACAATACGATATTGCGATGGAAACGATGGAAATTTATGCACCACTGGCTGACCGTTTAGGTATTAGTCGTATGAAATGGGAACTAGAAGATATTGCTTTACGCTATATCAACCCACAACAATATTACCGTATTGTGCATTTAATGAATTCTAGACGTGAAGACCGTGAACGTTATATTGATGATGCTAAAAAAGCTATTCAAGAATCCGTTGATGAACTTGAAATTGAAGCAGATATTACCGGTCGTCCCAAACATATCTTTTCAATTTATCGCAAAATGAAAAATCAAAAGAAACAGTTTGAAGAAATTTATGACTTACTAGCAATTCGAGTGATTGTACCGTCAATTAAAGACTGTTACGCAGTCCTTGGGGCTATACACACACGTTGGAAGCCAATGCCAGGGCGCTTTAAAGATTACATTGCAATGCCCAAAGCAAATATGTATCAGTCTCTTCATACGACTGTGTTAGGACCTGATGCAACACCGCTTGAAGTACAAATTAGAACGCATCAGATGCATGAAATTGCTGAGTACGGGGTTGCAGCACACTGGGCATATAAAGAAGGAATTACTCAGAAAGTAAAAAATGATTCTGCTAACCAACATATTTCATGGTTTAGAGATATTATCGAATTGCAAACAGAATCAAATAATGCAAGTGACTTTATGGACTCAATCAAAGAAGATATCTTTAAAGATAAAGTATATGTCTTTAGCCCAAAAGGAGACGTGATGGAGCTACCATTCGGGGCAAGTACTTTAGATTTTGCTTATCATGTTCATACCGAAGTTGGAAATAAATCAACTGGATCTAAAGTTAATGGTAAGATTGTGCCACTGAACTATAAATTAAAAACAGGTGATATCGTGGAAATGATCACCTCATCCAGTTCATATGGTCCAAGTCGTGACTGGCTCAAGTATGTGAATACTTCCAAAGCCCGTAACCGCATCAAGCGATTCTTCAAGACACAACAACGAGAAGAAAACATTGAAATAGGGCGCGAACTATTAGAAAAAGCCATTGCCAAACATGATTTTAATCCAAGTGACTTTATGACGAAAGACATTTTACAAAAAATGGCGGAGCGTTATAATTATCATACGGAAGATGATTTGTTCGCAGCGATTGGTTATAACGAGCTAAAGGAATCAACGGTTGCTTTAAGAATTACCTCTGACGCACGTAAAGAACGTGAGAAGGAACAACAAAAAGAAATTATCGATTCCAATGAAGTTGAAATGCAAAAAGAACCGGAAAAGATGAAGATTCGTCATGAAGATGGCGTGGTTATTCAAGGGGCAGATAACTTACTATTAAGATTGAGTAAGTGTTGTAACCCAGTTCCTGGTGATAATATTATTGGCTACATTACGCGTGGACGTGGTGTATCCATTCACCGCAGAGACTGTCCAAATATCCAACAAGAACATAAAGACCGTTTAATTGAAGTGGAATGGGAAAATACCACAACTGATAAAATTTACAATGCCGAATTACAAGTTACCGGCTTTAATCGAAGCGGTATGCTCAATGATATTTTAAACGTCATTAATGCTCAAACAAGCCAATTACGAAACGTCGTAGGCCGAGTGAACGCCGATGATAACTTAGCTGTGGTAAAATTAGTTATTGGTATCCAAGGCATAAATGAATTGAATGATATCGTAGATAAACTGAAAAACGTTCCTGATGTTTATGCCGTTAAACGTGTCACAAATTAAAGGAGATAAGTATGCGAGTTTTAATCCAAAAAGTTTCGGAAGCAAGTGTTGAAATTGAACAGAAGATTGCCGGTGAAATTGGAACTGGTTTTCTAATTTTAGTTGGGGTCGAAGATGAAGATACGAGCGAAGATGTAGATTACATGGTCCGCAAGATTTCAAAAATGCGTATCTTTGAAGATGAAGATGATAAGTTAAATTTATCTATCGATCAAGTGGATGGTAAAATCTTATCTATCTCACAATTTACACTTCATGCTAGTACGAAAAAAGGAAACCGCCCGAGCTTTACAAGAGCCGGCGAGCCAAAACACGCTGAAGCTTTGTATAATGAGTTAAATGAGAAACTAAGAGAGACAGGACTAACTGTTGAAACAGGTGAATTCGGTGCTGATATGGCAGTGAAGATAGTTAATGATGGTCCTGTAACAATCTGGATTGATAGTAAAGACAGAGCATATTAAACCAACTAAATGCCCACTAAAGCAGATGATTGAAATGATCATCTGCTTTTTTATTGTATTGATTTTATGAAGTCGATTTTTCAGTCCCATGGCCTTATCAGGAGATAGTCTGAAGTATTTTCAAACAAAATATTAATAATGTTAAGATGTTTTCAAAATAAAACAAAAAATGCTGAAAATAACTATTTAATCAACAATTTTATATAACAAAAAGCTGCTGACATTGAGTTTTGTCAACAGCTTTTATGTTTATTCAAAATAGGTAATTAATCCTTGATAAATGGCATCTGCCACTTGGTCTTGATACTGATCAGTAAAGATATACTCTAAATCAGTATCACTATTCATATAACCTAGTTCTAATAATAGAGATGGTCTTGAGTTATTACGTAAAACATAGTAGTCCCCAACACGGATTCCATTATTAGATAAAGGTGAATTAGAAGCTAAACTTGAGTTCACTGCTTCAGCGAGTCCTTGGTCACTATCTGAATAATAATAGGTTGTTGTACCATTCATTGAATTTGGTGTTGCCACAGCGTCATAGTGTAAGCTGATAAAAGCATCAGCATGACTATTCAGTGAGTCGGACACACGGCCAGCTAATGAAATGTACTGATCATCTGATCTAGTCATAATAATATTAGCTCCGGTACTCGCTAAACGATGTTGCAATTTAAGTGCTGTATTTAACGTAAGATGTTTTTCGTACATATCCTGGTTAACAGCACCTGGATCATGACCACCGTGACCTGCATCAATAACAATTGTTGAATCAGCAATTGGTGTGTTACTACTTTCTTGTGGTACATCAGCAGTCTCGTCAGGAATGATCTGTCCATTAAACTCAACTAGAAAGTCAGCAATATAACCAACGGTATTTTCGTCATATTGAATCTTATGCCAACCGTTCACTGTAGCTAAGTAAGTATACGTTGCACCAGCTGGAGCACGACCTACAACATCACTAGATGTCGAGGGTGTTGATCTTACGTTAGATTCTGTATCTAACACCGTCACAATATTGCTTGCTTCTGAAGAAGGCACCTCACTAGCATCACCATTGACAAATGATATGTAATAGGAGCTAACCCAAGCGACTTGATCATTGTAAACAATTTGTGACCAGTTACCATCTTGGTAAACAACATTTACTTCAGAATCTTTCTCAACGACGCCAAGAATTTCAGAATCAGTCGTTGCTTGAGATCGAATATTAACGTAGTCACCAGTAATGACAGCCGTTTGTTGAGATTCAGTGGTGATTTCTGGCTGATATACAAGCCAGCTCGCTACCCAACCAACTTGATTATCGTCAAGACGGATTTTCATCCACTCATTTTGACGTTCAATCACATGCAGTCGTTCATCTTCATGGACTGTGGTAATCACATCATGGGATAAACCAGGTCCTTGTCGTACATTTAAAACACTCGTTTCAACAATTACCGTATTATCATTAGCTAGAGCAACAATTGATGCTAAGCTGATGCAAACAAAGATAGCAATTATAATTAAAAAGTTTCGTTTTTTTAAGAAAAATCGTTGATGGTTTGAGGATGATGGATTCATAAGAGCATCCTTTCATTGTTCTATTTATCTATTATATCAACCCTAACAACTAATCACAATAAATAAATCACTTTGATACACAAACGTCATATATAATAAAATTTATATGAAAAATAGCGATCAGATTGACTATTAGCTATTTATTTAGTATCCTAATACATAAGTATATAGGTTCTGATGAAAGAGCAAGTTCTACTTTGTAGCACATTAACAGAGATGATATTCGTGGCTGAAAAATATCAACTAGAAGTAGATGGAACACTCTGGAGGATTGATAGTGAGAAGCTATCACGTTAAAGGCGTTAACGATAAGGGGAAGTAGATTTACTTCCTAAATTAAGGTGGTACCACGTAATTTATGAATGAGACGTCCTTTCTTAGACTAGTTAAAGATAGTTTAAGAAAGGGCATTTTTATTTTGAGGAGGCATTTTGAATGAAATATCAAAAAATGAAGGGCACAGCTGATTTATTCCCTGAAGATACACGCAAATGGCAATATGTTGAATCAATTGCACATAATGTTATGAAAAAATATCGTTTTGAAGAGATTAGAAATCCAATATTTGAAGCTTTAGAATTATTTGCTCGAGGCGTAGGCGAGACGAGTGATATTGTTACCAAAGAAATGTATGACTTTTATGATAAAGGTGACCGCCACTTAGCACTAAGACCTGAAGGAACAGCAGGGGTGACTCGTGCATTTGTTGAAAATAAAATGTATGGTCCAGAACACCACAAACCACAAAGATACTACTATATTGGTCCAATGTTCCGTTATGAGCGTCCGCAAAGTGGTCGTATGCGTCAGTTCCACCAGTTAGGTGTGGAAGCATTTGGAAGTAAAAATCCGGCAATTGATGTAGAAACGATTTCATTAGCTATGTCATTATTTAAAACAATTGGGATTAAAGATTTGAAATTAGTGATTAATTCACTTGGATCGAATGAATCACGTATTAAGTATCGTCAAGCATTGATTGATTATTTAGAACCTCATGTAGATGAATTGAGTGAGGACTCGAAAGTTCGTTTACACAAAAATCCACTGCGTGTTTTAGATAGTAAAGACAAAAAGGATAAAGAAATCGTTAAAGATGCACCGTCTATTTTAGATTATCTTGATGAAGAGTCACAAGCACACTTTGATGCAGTGAAAAAACAATTAGAAATGCTGGAAATTCCGTACGTGATTGATACTAATATGGTACGCGGTTTAGATTACTATAATGATACGATTTTTGAAATTATGACTGTTGATCCAAACTTTGGCTCAAACACAACGATTGCAGCAGGTGGTCGTTATGATTCCCTGGTTGAAGAAGTCGGTGGCCCGAGCACACCAGCATTCGGTTTTGCTGTTGGTTTAGAACGATTAATCTTGTTAATTGAAAGCGAACAGATTGAAATTCCAGAGACAGAAGAATTAGATATTTTTGTCGTAACAATCGGTGAGTGTGCTGGTAAGGAAGCAACAAAACTAGTCCATGCTTTAAGACAACATGATTTATTAGTTGACCGGGAATATATGAACCGAAAGCCAGGCAAACAATTCAAGACTGCCGATAATATGAATGCCAAGATGGTATTTACTATCGGGGATTCAGAGTTAGAATCAGAAACGGTAAGTGCGAAATTATTGTCTAGCGGAAACCAAAAAGAAGTGTCGATGGATGATATTTATTCAGAAAACTTTAACGAAACCTTCAAAGCGTTAGTTCAAGAATTAGCATAATATTGTATAAGGGAGATTTTTAAATGACAAAGAAATTATATTGTGGTGAAGTAACAGACGAACTCATTGATCAAGAAGTAACGATTAACGGCTGGGTGCACAAACGCCGTGACTTGGGTGGTATGATTTTCGTGGACTTAAGAGACCGCGAAGGCGTTGTGCAAGTTGTATTTGATGCAGAAAAGAATAAAGAATCTCTTCAAACTGCTGAAGATATTCGTAAGGAATTTGTCATTGAAGTGACAGGTAAAGTAGTTAAACGCCAGCCGGGTGCAGAAAATGATGATTTAAAAACTGGTCAAATTGAAATCGAAGCAACAGCGGTTAATATTTTAAGTAAATCAAAAAATATTCCATTTGAAATTAATGACGACCGTTCAGTATCAGAAGAGTTACGTCTTAAATATCGCTACTTGGATTTACGTCGTCCAAAAATGAACCATAACTTAAAAATACGTCACCAAGTGAAGAAGGTATTCCGCAATTATTTAGACGAACATGGCTTTATTGATGTAGAAACACCTTTCTTAACAAAATCGACACCTGAAGGGGCACGTGACTACTTAGTGCCATCACGTGTTCATAATGGTAAGTTTTTCGCATTACCACAGTCTCCACAATTATTTAAGCAATTATTGATGTCTTCTGGTGTTGATCGTTATTACCAAATAGTTCGTTGTTTCCGTGACGAAGATTTACGTGGTGACCGTCAGCCTGAATTTACACAAGTGGATATCGAAACGAGTTTCTTAAATGATCAAGAGATTCAAGATTTAATTGAAAAGCTATTAAAACGTTTAGTTAAAGAAGTGAAAGGTTTAGAAATTACTGAAGATTTCCCACGCTTATCTTACCAAGAGGCAATGGATCGTTTTGGTAGCGATAAACCAGATATACGTTTTGGTTTAGAATTACAAGATGTTGGTGATATTGTTAAAGACTCATCATTTAAAGTATTTACTTCTGTACTAGAAAAAGGCGGCGCTGTTAAAGGAATTAATGCGAAAGGTGGCGCAGATACCTTTACACGTAAACAGATTGACAAGTTACAAGATGTAACTGCTGTTTACGGTGCGAAAGGTTTAGCATGGGTAAAAGTGACTGAAGACGGTTTGTCAGGTCCAATTGCTAAATTCTTTGAAGATGGAGCATTAAAAGAAGCACTGCTTTCTAAGATGGAAGCCGAAGCTGGTGACTTGCTGTTATTCGTAGCTGATGAGCTGAAAGTAGTTTATGACGCATTAGGCGCGTTACGTTTACACTTAGGTAAAGAGTTGGACTTAATTGATGAAAATGAATTAGCATTCTTATGGGTTGTTGATTGGCCATTACTTGAATATGATGAAGAACAAGATAAATATATGGCAGCACACCACCCATTCACGATGCCAATTAAAGAAGATATCGATAAGTTAGAAACGAATCCACAAGACATCACAGCAACAGCTTATGACATTGTCTTAAACGGTTATGAAATTGGTGGCGGATCAATTCGTATCCACGAACGTGACTTACAGATGCGTATGTTAAAAGCTTTAGGATTTTCTGAAGAAGAAGCAAATGAACAGTTTGGTTTCTTACTAGAAGCTCTAGATTACGGTTTCCCTCCACATGGTGGTATTGCCTTTGGACTAGACCGTATCGTGATGATTTTAGCTGGTGAAGCAAATATTCGAGAAGTTATTGCATTCCCTAAAAATAAAAATGCGAAAGATCCGTTAACAAACGCACCATCAAGTGTTTTTGATTTACAATTGGATGAATTAGGACTATCAATCACTGAAAAAGAAGAGAAGGAGTAATACAACTATGGTATTAATCGGTTCACACGTCAGTATGAAAGGTAAAAAAATGCTACAAGGAGCTGCCGAGGAAGCAGTGTCTTATAACGCAAATACTTTTATGATATATACTGGTGCACCACAAAATACACGACGAAAAAAAATTGAAGACATGAATATTAAAGTAGGCCATGAATATATGGAAGAGCACAATATTGATGTTGATGACATTGTTGTTCACGCACCATACATTATTAATTTAGGTAACGTAAATAAACCTGATAACTTTAAATTTGCCATTTCATTTATGAAAGATGAAATTAAACGTGCCGAAGCTTTAGGTGCAACTCAAATGACCATGCATCCAGGCGCTCACGTTGGTGCGGGCCCAGAAGCTGCCATTGATCAAATCGCAAAAGGATTAAATGAAATTTTACATGAAGATCAAACAATTCAAATTGCTCTAGAAACAATGGCTGGTAAAGGAACAGAAGTTGGCCGCTCATTTGAAGAGATTGCTGCGATTATCGAAAAAGTTGACTTAGATGAAAAGTTATCAGTAACTTTAGATACATGCCACATTCATGATGCGGGTTATGATTTATCAGATTTTGATGCAGTTTTAGATGAATTTGACCGAATTATTGGTTTAGATCGTCTTAAAGTTGTACACATTAATGACTCAAAGAACGAACGAGGTGCGAAGAAAGACCGTCATGCTAATATTGGTGAAGGCCATATTGGATTTGATATTCTAAACAAAATTGTTCACCATCCCAAACTTGAAAAATTACCGAAAATTTTAGAAACACCATTTGTTCAAGTGGGCGATGATAAGAAAAATAAAAAAGCACCATACGGTCATGAAATATCAATGTTTAAACACCAAGAGTATAATGAAAATCTAATTGAAGATATCATTAACGAAAACCCTTGGAAATAAATACAAGGTTATATTCATCAAAAAGCTAGACAACCATGTCTAGCTTTTTTGTATTGAAATGAGATATTAAAAAAGTACGTAAAAGTGAACAATGTTAAATCATTCTTATACATGTTAAAATAGTATATACTAACGATTATTGCGTATGAGATACTGAAATATTTTTATCCATCGCAATATTTTTTGAAAATATATTTAGCATTTGTCAAGAAGGTGATGTTGTGAAGGATAAAATTATTATCATAGTTGGGCCGACCGCTGTTGGGAAAACAGCACTTAGTATTGAGTTAGCAAAAGAATTTAATGGTGAAATTATCAGTGGTGACTCAATGCAAGTATATAAAAAATTGGATATCGGTACAGCTAAAGTCACTATCGAAGAAGCAAAAGATATTCCGCATTACTTGATTGATATTAAAGAGGTTAATGATAACTATTCAGCTGCTGATTTTAAAAAAGAAGCCAAATCAATTATTAAATCTATCACGAATAATGGAAAAATACCTATTATCGTTGGTGGAACAGGTCTTTATATTGAATCATTGATTTATAACGTTAGTCATGGCGGGAAAGCAGATCCGGATTTTGAATTTCGCAATGCAATGGAAGCCTTAGCTAACGATAATGGTAGAAAGTTACTGTGGGACCGATTAAATAAAATAGACCCTAAAGCAGCTGAGAAAATTCACCCGAATAATCTCGTACGCGTTATTCGTGCGCTTGAAGTGCCTCATGTGACTGGTGAATTATTCTCAACCTACCAAAAAGAACGTGATAATAAAGAACTGATCTATGACCCTTACATTATAGGCTTGAACACAGATAGAGAACTTTTATATGAACGAATAAATAAACGAGTTAATTTAATGATAGATGATGGTCTACTAGTAGAAGCTAAATGGCTGATGGAACAAGCTAATCCCGATGCACAGAGTACGAAAGGTATTGGATACGCTGAGTTAATCGATTATTTTAATGAACAAATATCGCTTGAGTGTGCCATTGATTCCATTAAACAGAATTCCAGACAATATGCCAAAAGACAATTAACCTGGTTTAGAAACCGCATGCCTGTCACTAAATGGTATGACTTAGTACAAGAGATAGATGATATAGACCAGGTTAAAAAAGACGTTCGTCAATTTTTAAAAGGATGATATTATGAATAATGAATCTTATGAACGAGTGGTTGTAGTTGGTGTCCAGACAGATGAAACAGACTATGACTTCGATTATTCTTTAGAAGAATTGAAAAACTTAATCACTAATGCCCATGGTGAGGTGGTTGGTGAAGTAACCCAAAAAAGAGACAGCATTGACCATAAAACGTTTGTGGGTAAAGGGAAATTGAACGAAATTAAAAATTACATTGATGAGCTTGACGTAACAACAGTAGTCTTTAACCAGGAACTATCACCTAGCCATATGAGAAATATTCAAGAAGTCATTGATGCAAAAGTTTTAGACCGTATTCAAGTTATTTTAGATATTTTTGCGTTACGTGCTCGTAGTAAAGAAGGTAGACTTCAAGTTCAATTAGCACAACTAAACTATACATTACCTAGACTTGCTGGTACGTACGAAAACTTATCTAGACTTGGTGGTGGAATCGGCACGCGAGGTCCTGGTGAAACGAAATTAGAGACGGATCGACGTCACATTCAAAAGCAAATTACAGATATTAAACGGGAACTTAAAAAAGTAGAGTCACACCGTGAACGAAGTCGTCAGAAGCGTCAAGATAGTCAAGTGATTCAAATCGGGATTATTGGTTATACAAATGCTGGAAAATCTACTTTACTCAATCAGCTGACTGAAGCAGGAACACTTGAAAAAGATATTTTGTTTGCGACGTTAGATCCACTGTCCAGAAAACTAACACTACCTAGCGG
>DATGUS010000054.1:0-2613 GCA_035301245.1 Alloiococcus sp.
ACTGAAGAGCTTGGTGTTACAGATATGACTGTGCGAAGAGACTTACAGCAACTAGAAGAACAGAATCTAATCATTCGAGTTCATGGAGGAGCTAAATTAGTTCAAGATCAATCTCAAAAAGAATTGAGTCATATTGATAAGGTTGAAATCAACATTGATTTAAAAAAAGAAATAGCAAAAAAAATCGCATCAGAGATCGAAGATAATGAAACCGTTTTTCTCGGTGCCGGAACAACGATTGAATTAGTTTATGAATATTTAACTGCAAAAAATATAAAAATTATTACAAACTCTCTACATTTATTCAATCGATTCAAACATGATAACCAATTTGAAATTATTCTAATTGGTGGAACGTACCGTGATATAACTGGATGTTTTGTTGGAACAATTGCCAATGATATCATTCAAAATATCCATGTCAAAAAAGCTTTCATCGGTGTAAACGGAGTTAAAGAAGATGGCTTCTATACTTTTAGTGAAAGTGAAGGCCTTACTCAACAATACATGCTAAATAACTCCGAAATGAAATACATTGTTGCAGACAAATCTAAATTTAACCGTAAAGATTTTTATCGCTTCTTTACTTTAGAGGAAGCTGACTATTTAATTACAAACGATACGCTCGAGAACAATTTAAAAAATGAATACAATGAAATTATTCGTATTATTTAAAAAATATAAAGGAGAATAGATATGAAAGTTATTTTAGGTTCTGATCTTGATGGATTAAGACTAAAAAATGTTTTAAAAGAATACTTGCAAGATGATTATGAAGTGATCGATGTGAGCCCTGAAGGTTCAAAAAACTTTATTGAATCAGTATCAGGAATTGTAGAAGAAATGCGCAAAGATGATGAAGCATACGGTATCGCGATTGATAAAATCGGTGCAGGAAGCTTCATGGCAGCAAGTAAACATAAAGGAATTGTTTGTGCCGAGATTTCTGACGAGCGTTCAGCGTTTATGACACGCGAACACAATAATGCAAAAATGATTACAATAGGTTCTGATATTGTCGCTGACGCAATGGCTAAAAGTATTGCTCATCATTTCCTATCAGCTGACTATGACGGTGGTCGTCACCAAGTCCGCGTTGATATGTTAAACGAACTTTGCTAGTTAGATCAAATAGAAAGGAAGCTTCATAAATGAAAATTGCTATTGGTTGTGACCATATTGTTACAGATATAAAAATTGAAATGGCTGACTATTTAAGAGAACAAGGACACGATGTCATTGATGTGGGAACTTATGGTTTCCAACGTACACATTACCCTATTTACGGTAAAAAAGTTGGTGAACTTGTCTCAGCAGGTAAAGTGGATCAGGGCATTGTTATCTGTGGTACTGGTGTAGGTATTACTAACGCAGCGAACAAGATTCCAGGTACACGAGTTGCACTCGTTCGTGACTTAATGACTGCCGTTTACGCTAAAGAAGAACTTAACGCAAACATTATCGGTTTCGGAGGAAAAATCGTTGGAGGCTTGATCATGAAAGATATGATTGATGCTTTCTTAAACGCAGAATATAAAGAAACTGAAGAAAATAAAGCGTTAATCCAAGGTATTGCGGATTTAGAAAAAGATGCTAGCCGTGACTTTGATCCTCATCAATTTGATGAATATCTTGAAAAATGGGATCAAGGCTATTACCACGATTAGTAAAGGATTTTAGATATGATATTAACCGTAACTTTAAATCCATCTATAGATGTTTCCTATCCATTAGAACACTTAACGATTGATGGTGTAAGCCGTGTGAATGAAGTTTCTAAAACCCCTGGTGGTAAAGGATTAAATGTTTCTCGCGTCCTTCAACAATTAGGCACTGATCTAGTGACAACCGGATTTATCGGCGGTCACTTCGGTGAATTCATTAAACAGGAACTTAATGCCATTAATCTAAAACATGACTATCTAGATATTGATGGCGAAACACGTACATGTATCGCTATTTTACACGACAACGGGAAACAGACTGAAATTCTAGAGTCTGGTCCTAAAATCACTGCTGAGCAAGCTACTGAATTTAAAGAAAAATTCAAACAACTTCTTGAAGGTGTAACATTAGTTACTCTATCAGGCAGTTTACCCAAAGGTTTAAACACTGATTATTACGCTGAATTAATTGACATTGCTCGCCAAAAAGATGTGAAGGTTTTACTTGATACATCTGGCAAAACTTTAGAAACATCAGTGAACAGTGACAGCAAACCTTATTTAATTAAGCCGAATGAAGAGGAAATTAAAACAATCATTCATGATGACATCGATTTAACTGACCTAGCTGATGTTAAAGAGAAATTATCAAATGATTCATTCCACGGTATCGACTGGGTAGTGATCAGTATGGGTAAAGATGGTGCGATTGCAAAACATCAAGATACCTTCTACCGTGTTACTATTCCAACGATTCAAGCTGTTAATCCGGTTGGGTCAGGTGATTCAACTATTGCCGGTTTTGCAAAAGCAATTAATGACAATGGTTCTAACGAAGAAATCTTAAAGACAGGTATGACAGCTGGTATTTTAAATACCATGAGTCCAAAAACAGGCGATGTCGATCCTGAAAAATTCGATGAGATCTATACTCAAGTCAATGTACAAA
>DATGUS010000055.1:0-9318 GCA_035301245.1 Alloiococcus sp.
ATCGCTGCTGGCGGTTTTGGAAATGGTGAATCATTAGCAGCGGCGTTGATGCTCGGGGCTGATGCGATTCAAGTGGGAACACGCTTTGTTGTTTCAAAAGAATCAAACGCTCACCCGAATTTTAAACAAGCCATTTTAAAAGCGAAAGATTTATCAACGGTTGTGACTGGGCAAATTACCGGACACCCGGTTAGGGTATTGCGTAATAAACTAACACATCAATATTTAGAGTTAGAAAGACGTCAAACGGGTGTTGATCATCCTGATTTCTCAGAAATGGATCAGCTAGCGACTGGTGCACTGAGACGTGCGGTAGTTGAAGGTGATACTGAAGGTGGCTCTATGATGGCTGGTCAAGTAGCTGGCTTGATTACTAAAGAAGAAACCGTGTCAGAGATGATTCAAGACTATATCCAAGTCGCTAAAAGAACTTACGAAGAATGTCAGTCAGTGTTTGTAAATTAAGGAGTTAGTATGAAGTTAGCAGTTATATTTAATGGTCAAGGCTCTCATTATAAGGATATGGGGTTAGATTTTTATGAAACATTTGATGAAGCTAAACAAGTGATTCAGGTGGCCGAGAAAATAACAGGGTACCCGATTCATTCCTGGTTATCTAACCCTAAACCATTAGCGCAAACTAAATATGCTCAACCTACCATTACTGCAACCAGTCTAGCTATTTATAACAGTATAGCCCATCACCTTCCAGCCATAGCTTTTATGGCTGGATTAAGTTTAGGTGAGTACACTTCATTGGTTGCGAGTGGCATGTTGACGTTAGAACAAGGTCTTCGTTTAAATAAAGAACGAGGCTATATTATGGGAGAGGTTTGTGAACGTATTAGTCAAGTTGACCCCAAGTCAATGGCGGCAGTACTTCAAGTGCCAAGAGATGTTGTAGAATCACTTGTTAGCGGGCTTGAAGATATAACCATCGCTAACTATAATTCCAAACAACAAATCATTGTTGCAGGAACGAAAGTGAGTATTAATCAACTGAACAGCGCATTGAAAGATCAAGGATATAAAAGAACCATGCCTTTAAAATTAGAAGGGCCTTTCCATACACCTTATATGTCTGAAGCGACAAAGCCTTATCAGACTGTACTGAAAGCTGTTCAATTTAATGAAGAAGATGTACCAGTGATTAGTAATACAACATTGAAACCTCATACTTCTGAAACAGTTAAAGAAACCTTAGTTAAACATCTTACTGAACCGGTCCGTTGGTCTGAAACAATTGATTACTTTGTCAAACAAGGCGTCACTCACATCGTTCAAATCGGTCCATCTGAAACATTAGCAAAGATGATACGTAGAGATAAAATAGATGTAAAAGTGATTGTTATTGATTCGGTTGAAGATATTTCAAAATTAAAAAAACTTCAAGAAGCAAATGAGTAGAAATAAGGAGAATGAGATGACCAAAGTAGTATTAATAACAGGCAGCTCGAAAGGGATTGGCTTAGAAATCGCGAAATATTTAGCGGATAAAGACTATCAGATTATTTTAAATAGTCGTCGTCCAATTGAAGAATCGTTGCTTAGTCAGTTTGAATCAGCCACGCATCTTGTTGGACAAGCCATTGGTAATGTCAGTCAATTTAATGATGCTAAACGCATGATTGATGAGGTTCAAAAAGAGTACGGCAGTATCGATGTTTTAGTAAATAATGCTGGTATTACAAAAGATGGCCTAGCCATGGCGATGTCTGAAAATGATTTCCAATCTGTTATGGAAACGAACTTAACGGGTACATTTAACATGTGTCGTCACACCATAAAATATATGTTGAAACAACGATCAGGAAGTATCATTAATATTTCTAGTATTTCGGGAATTCTTGGTAACGCCGGTCAGGTGAATTACTCGGCCAGTAAAGCTGGTGTTTTAGGATTAACAAAATCACTCGCTAGAGAATTGGCAAGCCGTTCAATTACAGTAAATGCGATTGCTCCAGGCTTTATTAACACAACGATGACAGAGGTGTTAAGTGACCGCGTAAAAGAAACGATGCTCAGCCAAATTCCTTTAAAACGTTTTGGCGAGCCGATCGAAATTGCTAAAGCAGTGGAGTTTTTAATGTCGAGTCCGTATATTACAGGACACACCTTAGAAGTAAATGGCGGTATGCACATGGCTTAACGATAAGCCAACATAGGAGGTTAAGGGATGCAACGAGTTGTTGTAACAGGAATGGGAACTATTTCGCCCATCGGAAATTCTGTATTAGAATTTTGGAATCAATTGAAAAAAAATCAATCAGGGATTGCACCAATTACTAAATTTGATCCGAGTGAGATGGGGGTGCATGTCGCTGCTGAAGTGAAAGATTTTGACTATGGGAAGCTAATTAATCGCAAAGAGGCTAAAAGAATGGACTATTTTTCACAGTACGGTGTTGCTGCTTCGATTGAAGCGCTTGAAATGAGTGGCTATGATATTAGCAGTAATCCTTATGGAGTCGGTGTGTTTGTCAGTTCAGGTATTGGCGGATTGGTTGAAATCCAAAATGGAATCAAAAAAATGATGGATAAAGGACCTAAACGAATCCCGCCATTATTTGTACCTAAAGCCATTGGTAATATGGCGGCAGGCAATATTTCAATGAAACTTGGTGCAAGAGGTGCCAGTTTAGATATTGTCAGTGCGTGTGCCAGTGCGACGAATGCGATCGGTGAAGCCTTTTTGAAAATTAAATATGGCTTACTTGATGCTTGTTTCGCTGGTGGTTGTGAAGGGACTATTAACGAGATTGGACTTGGAGGGTTTAATGCTTTAACTGCGTTGTCCACTCAAGCAGATCCCAAGATAGCTTCTAGACCATTTGATAGAGATCGTGATGGCTTCGTTATGGGTGAGGGTGCTGGTGTTTTATTTTTAGAATCATTGGACTCAGCTTTAAATCGTGGTGCAACGATTCTAGGTGAAGTCGTTGGTTACGGAACGAACTCGGATGCTTATCATATGACTGCACCGTTACCAGATGGAAGCGGAGCTGGTGAAGCTATGAAAACAGCGATGAAGATGGCAGGTATCGAACCGTGTGACATTGATTACATTAATGCCCATGGAACAAGTACACCAACCAATGATACTGGTGAAACCACAGCAATTAAATATGCATTGGGTGAAGAAGCACCTAATGTTTCTATTTCAAGTTCAAAAGGACACTTTGGACACTTACTTGGTGCTGCTGGCGGTGTTGAAGCAATTGCAAGCTTGAAAGCATTAGAAAATCAATTTGTGCCAGCAACGTTAGGTTTAGAAAATCCTGACAAAGATTGTGACTTAGACTACACGCCTCAAGAAGGAAAAGAGAAAGAATTGACCTATGCTCTCTCAAACTCATTAGGGTTTGGCGGACATAACGCAGTTTTATGCTTTAAGCGATGGGAAGGCGGTTCTGAATGAATTATCAACAACTTCTAGAGTTAATTGATAAATTAGACCACTCTTCGGTAGCTTACGTTAAGTATCAAGATGTCATTGTTGCGAAAGAAGTACCTAATTCAGGAGAACCTCCCCTTAGAGATGACAGGATTGCTCAATCATCAATGAACCAATCTATTTTTTCATCAGAAGAAGTAGACGTTGCTGAAGATAATAAAATTATGACTGACACAATAGCGAGTACTGATGTCCCTCAAGAAAAAGAAGGAACATTACTGTTATCTCCAATGGTTGGTGTTGCTTACTTGCAACCATCTCCAGAAGAAGAACCGTTTGTTCAAGTAGGCGATAGCGTTAAAGCAGGTGATACCGTTTTAATAATTGAAGCGATGAAATTAATGACAAATATAAAAGCTGATCGAGATGGTGTTATTACCGAAGTATTGGTAAATAATGAAGATGTCGTTGAATATGATCAACCACTCGTACGAATTAAACAGGAGGAAGATGAATGACTGTTTTAACAGCGCAAGAAATTAAAGAGATTATACCAAATCGTTACCCTATTTTCTTTATTGATGTGGTAGATGAGTTAGAACCCGGCAAGCGTATTGTTTGTCGTAAGAACGTCACAATCAATGAGGAAGTTTTCCAAGGTCACTTCCCAGGTGAACCCGTGCTTCCAGGTGTTTATATTGTGGAAGCTATGGCTCAAGCTGGGTCTATTCCCTTATTAAAACAAGATGGTTTTGAAGGAATGACTGGCTACCTTGGCGGATTAAACAAAGTGAAATTTAGACAAAAGGTTGTCCCAGGAGATGTACTGCGTATTGAAGTGGACATAGTAAAATTGAAAAAGAATGCGGGTATTGGGAAAGGACAAGCTTTTGTGGGGGATAAAAAAGTAGCTGAAGCAGAAATGACCTTTATTATTGGAGCTAAGTAATCATGTTTAACAAGGTACTTGTAGCTAACCGCGGAGAAATTGCTGTTAGAATTATTCGAGCGTTAAGAGAGTTGGATATCTATTCTGTGGCGGTATATAGTACAGCTGACAAAGAAGCATTACATACCGAACTCGCAGATCATGCCATCTGTATCGGTGGACCGAAAGTGTTAGACTCATACGCTAATCCGGTAGCTATCCTCAGCGCTGCACTATCAGCTGGATGTGATGCAATTCATCCAGGGTATGGTTTTTTATCAGAAAAAGCGGACTTTGTTGAACTGTGTGAAGAAGCAGGGATAACGTTTATCGGTCCGAATAGTCATATTATTGAAACAATGGGTAATAAGCACCAAGCCCGGTTAACAATGATCGAAGCTGGCGTTCCAGTTACACCTGGAAGTAAGGGCTTAGTGTATTCTTTGGAAGAAGCCAAAGCAGTCGCTTCTGATATTGGCTATCCATTAATGATTAAAGCCTCAGATGGTGGTGGTGGTAAAGGTATGCGTATGGTTAATGAAGCACAGGAGTTAAAGTCACTATTTTTAGAAGCACAAGCTGAAACAAAAGCTATTTACGGGAATAAAGATTTATATATCGAAAAAATGATTAGTGAAGCGAGACATATTGAAGTGCAACTTCTTGGCGATCATTATGGGAATGTGATTCATTTAGGTGAGCGCGATTGTTCGATTCAACGAAATCATCAGAAAGTCCTAGAAATGGCACCGGCGATGGATTTGAATGACTCGGTACGTCACGCTTTGTGTCAAGCGGCAGTGAAAGCTTGCGAAGCACTGAATTATACGAACGCAGGGACTGTGGAATTTTTAGTGGATAAAGATCAAAAATTTTATTTTATGGAGATGAATACGCGCTTGCAAGTAGAGCATCCAGTTAGCGAGATGGTTACGGGTGTTGATATTGTCAAAGAACAACTCTTTATTGCGATGGGACGTCCACTGACATATAAGCAAGAGGATATTACATTTAACGGCTTTGCAATAGAGTGTCGTCTCAATGCAGAAGATCCAATGAATCAGTTTAGGCCTTCGAGCGGTCACGTTAGCCGTTTAATTTTACCTTCTGGTGGATTAGGTTTGCGAGTAGAAAGTTGTTTGTACTCCGATTACACCCTGCCACCGTTTTATGATTCAATGATTGCCAAAATCATTACACATCAGCCGACTGTTGAAGAAGCTTTTGCTGTGATGAGACGGGCTTTAGTTGAAGTGGTGGTTGATGGTTTAACGACAAATGTAGAACTCCTTGAAGCGTTAGCCGATTCAATAGAGGTAATGACGAATCAATTCCACACGAAGACATTAGAAACAAACTTTTTACCACAGTGGCTAAATGAGATGAATGAGACAGCGAGTCAGTTAAAGGAGAGATAGTATGAGTTTATTTCGTAAGCGAAAAAGGATTAAATTAAATCCATATATTAATGCGAGTGAACGACATGCGAACTTTTCGGATGAGTTATTGGATCGTTGTCCAAATTGTCATAAAATTATGATTTATTCCCAAATGAATGCGGAACACACTTGCCCTTATTGTGACTATCATCTTCAGTTTCCAGCTTATGAAAGACTAAACTGGTTATTAGATGAGGGAACTTTTAAAGAGTTAAATGCCAATCTGATGACTGATAATCCGCTTCAGTTTCCACAATACAAGGAAAAAATTAAAGGACTTAGAGATAAAACCGGATTAAAAGAAGCGGTTGTTACAGGTGTTGGCCAGTTAGATGACTATCTACTAGCTATTGGAGTGATGGATAACCGCTTTATGATGGCTAGTATGGGAACCGTAGTTGGCGAAAAGTTAGCGCGTTTGTTTGAATATGCTACCGATCATCGTTTACCTGTCGTGTTGTTTATTGCTTCAGGAGGAGCCAGAATGCAAGAAGGGATTTTATCTTTAATGCAAATGGCCAAACTGAGTCAAGTTGTCAATAAGCACCATCAAGCAGGTTTATTCTATATGCCTTTTTTGACTCATCCGACAACTGGTGGGGTGACAGCAAGTTTTGCCATGCAGGGGGATATCATCTTAGCTGAACCGAAAGCTACCATTGGATTCGCAGGGAGACGAGTGATTCAACAAACCATTAATACCGTATTGCCTCTGGATTTCCAAACTGCTGAACGAATAATGGAGCATGGTTTTATCGATCAAATTGTTCCTCGGAGTGCTCAAAAAAGTATTATAAAAACATTATTATCTATTCATTCTAAAGCAAAGGTGTCATAAGTATGCAAGCTTACGAAAAAGTAAAATTAGCGCGCGATATTGATCGAATATCAACGAAAGATGTGATTCAACATCTGACAGATTCATTTGTTGAATGTCACGGAGATCGCTTGTCTAAAGAAGATCGAGCGATCATTGGTGGTGTAGGCTTATTAAATGACGATCCAATTACTATCATTGGTCATGAAAAAGGAAGGGAGCCAGCTGAACATATGAGTCACAATTTTGGCTCTAGTGGTCCAGCGGGGTACCGTAAAGCTCAACGGCTAATGAAACAAGCTGAGAAGTTTAATCGTCCAATACTAACGCTAATAAATACTGCCGGCGCAGATGCAACTCCCGAAGCAGAAGAAGGCGGAGTTGGCGAAGCCATTGCTCAAACCATGTTCTTAATGAGCAGTCTGAAAGTTCCGACTTTAGCTATTATTTTAGGTGAAGGTGGTAGTGGTGGGGCGATTGCTCTAGCAGTAGCAGATGAAGTGTGGATAATGGAACATAGTGTCTACTCCATTTTATCACCAGAAGGATTTGCCTCTATATTATGGAAAGATGCTTCCAAAGCTGAAAAAGCAGCTGATTTGATGAAGTTAACCGCCAGTGATTTAAAAGAAATGCAGATTGTCGAACGCATTATTCAAGAAACAACTGCTAATGGCGAAAAAATTCCTAAATCACGAGTGCTTGATAATCTCAAAGAAAATATAATGACTTTTTTAAAAGAAGCAAAAAATGTCAGTGTCGATGAGAGATTGTTGAAACGCACAAACAGGTTTAGAAATTACTAATAAGAGATTAAAAAAGAGACATAAGCTAATAGGCTCCCTTTAAAGTAGATACTATCAAAAGTAAACTATTTTGAAGGGGGTTTATCATTTTGAACAAGAGTGCCTATGTTTTAATTGTTTTTACAAAACTCTGATTAAAACAAGGGTGAACAAATGAGGTGCTCAGCTTTTCTTCGTGAGACAAGCGGGTAGCTGGTGTGGCAGATGATGTAAAAATTGGTGCAATATAAATACAGTTAGAAATCAAAAATTCTTTTAATTATTTTTGTTTACAATTATATGTTAATGTTGTTATATAATTGATTACAAATGATACAAAAAATATGCTCAACAAATGGACGATAAATGTACAAAAAATCTTTATACTACATTGTATTATGCACTTTAGAAAGAGGAAATTATGATAACTCAACCCATCCATTTACTGGTAACATTCGATGAGAATTATATTGAGCCATTTAAAACCATGTTCTACTCTGCTGTTAAAAATAATGTAGACCGTCAGTTTGTGGTATGGCTTTTATATAGCAATATGAGCGAAGAAGCGCTAGACAGTCTACATAACTATTGCAAGTCACTAGGCGCCGCTTTCAAACCACTCCTAGTAGAAGACTACCACTTTAAGGATACTCATGTGACGGACCGGTATCCAAGAGAAATGTATTTTAGGCTACTGGCTCCTTTTATATTACCTGATGAAATTGGACGAGTACTATACTTGGACCCAGATATTTTAGTCATCAATGACCTCGCCCCGCTCTGGGAAAAAGATCTTGAAGATTACTGTTTCGCCGCTGCGTCACATAAAGGATTCACAGATATGGTCGGCGGGATTAACCGTATTCGTCTGCAGACCGAACATGACTATTTTAATACAGGAGTCATTCTGATGGACTTAGACCAGGCAAGACGAGTTGTTGATCCGGAAGAAATCTTTACAGCAGTTAACAAGATGCAGTCAGTCCTCATTTTACCAGACCAAGATATTTTCAACCATCTCTACAGCAAGTACACTTTGCTTATTAAAGAAGAAAGATGGAATTACGACACCAGAAAGTACACGCGATATTATTTGAGAAGCGAGCAAAAGTACACTCCTGCTTGGACGATGGATAACACTGCCATCCTACATTTCTGTGGCCGCGATAAACCCTGGAAGTCCACCAAGTTCACAGGCTTTGTGTTAATCTACCAGCATTATAATCAAATGCGAAAAAGGTTTGAAGAAGGTCATTAGCTTTAGAATAGGATGATTAAGAGTTTGATTGAATACAAAAAAATTATTTCTTCACAATTCTATTGTAGTAGCACCAAAGCCAAGATCCCAAACTATAATTATTTTAATAGCTCTCAATTTTGCTTAACTTTGAGTATGATTTACTAATGGGTGGTATCCGCGATGCTAAAACAAACATGCCAATCGATTCATCAGCACCGGGGGCAATCAACCATGCAATTGCCATGGGTGAAGCTGCAATTGGCAATACTGGATTAGAGGATTATACGATTCCGCTGCTAGAGTGGACAGATGGTTGGGATGATGCTGGGCTAGGTTATACTGCAGTATTTACTTTACTTGGTGGAACACTTGGTCATACCATTGAAATTCCAAAACAAAACCGTGAAAGTATGTTAGCAGCGGTGTATGCGATGATTGGTTCATTTGATTATTTATCTGAAAACAAAGATCAATTATACTGGAACCAACTTGAAGTATTTAGACGAAGCATTAATAACGAAGATAACCGTAATGTAGATTCATGGCTAGTGAACTCTGACTTAGAAGTTGTTGGTCGTCCACGTGGCGAATATGATAACTATTTCCCAGATTACTACATTATTCCTTTAGACCGAATAAATCAACAAAATCGTTTAGAAGCAAATAACATGGTTGAGTATTTCTTGAGAAATGGTGTAAATGTTTATACAACAGA
>DATGUS010000056.1:0-41373 GCA_035301245.1 Alloiococcus sp.
TTAAATTTATTTTGATTCTTAACCTCTTCACTAATTTCTGGGACTAATTCAATCATAGTGACATTTTTATTGCGCTTAGCCATTTCCATACTTAAGTCGCCACGTCCTCCGCCAAGTTCTAAAACACTTTGAAAAGGTACACCGACTTGCTCTTGGATCTCATCAGCTAAATTTTCAAATAAACGATTAGGGATTTTTGAAAAAAGTGATTTTCCAAATTCGTGCTGATTTAAATAAAATTCCTTTACCCATTGCTCAGTCATATACTCACTCCTCTTTTTGAATTCTGTGTGATTAAGTTTTTAAATAATCAATTAATGAAGGATACGACGCTTGAATATCTGCTAGTCCTAATTTATAAACATTAACTAATTTTTGCGGATCATTCTCTAAGCGTTTAATATCAATTGGCTTAGACGGTCTTAATACTTTAACCTTACCTTGATGTTCTAATTCAATTAACGACTCAACTGATCGATTGTAATCTAAGTAACGGTTTTTTAATGTTTTTTTAAATTCAGGAAAATGTCGATACTTTAAATCGATCATTAATTCATTAGGTTTACTTTTACGATACTGAATAGGGCGAGTTAAGATCACAATAATCTTATCATACCCCATGGACATCGCTTTTTGATAAGGAATACTATCCGAAACACCACCATCTAGGTACAAATTCCCCTTATAATCAACTGGTTTAGAAATAAATGGTAGTGCACTAGTAGCTCTAAGAAGCTCAATTTGTTCAAATGCATCAGTTATTTTAAAGTATTCCGGCTGCCCTGTATTTATATTTGTTACTGTAACAATAAAATCTGTGCCTGATTCTCTAAATATTTCATTATTAAATGGATCTAACTGATTCGGTAGGGTATGAAAAGCAAACTCTTCATTGATCATATTGCCTGTTTTAAGTAAACTTTGAAAACTAATATAACGTTTATCTCTTATATAATTTAGATTATACCGAAGTCCACGGTGTTTGTCTTTTGATAAAAAATTAATGCCAAATAAAGCTCCAGCTGAAACGGTAAAAATACCATTGAAGGATAAACCAGTATCTAAAAAATAATCCATTATAGCCGTAGTATACATACCTCTCATACCACCGCCTTCAAGTATTAAACCTATCTTCACTTCTTAACCTCCTATAAGTGTGGTTGACTATATGCACGAACAACTTCATGCATCTCATCCCATGATAAATCATTTGCTAGTAATAGACCAAGTAAAATTCGTGCTTTAATGCCATCTAAATCCCCAGCAAACCACACGCCAGCCCGTTCTAAATCTCTTCCACCGCCATCACCATAATAAGGCTTCACTTCTCCCCTGTGACAGCGTGAAGTGATAATAACTGGTTGGCCATGTTGGACTAGATCAACAAACGTTTGGAGTAAATCTTTATTAGCATTCCCGCGCCCAAAACTCTCGACAACAATTCCTTCAAAACCTTCTGTCATCCGTCTTAACTCTTCGCCAGTCATACCACTTACTAGTCGAATTAATGCAACAGAATGCAGTTGTTTTAATTCTAAGTTTTTAACTGCTTTTGCATGTCGCACGAGAATGACTTTATTATCATCAATCCTTCCCATTGGACCCCATGCTGTTGAACCAAAAGCTTCTAAAGAGTTAGTATCTACTTTTGTCACTTCTCTCGCTGAGTAAATAAATCCAGCAAAAACAATGACCGGCCCACAACCAAATAACTGTGGAGAACGAGCAGCTTGAATAGCATCATGAAGATTTTTTACGCCATCACTAAAAGCATAAGAGGCATCAAATTGTGATCCGGTTAAAATAATTGGCTTGCTATATTGTTGGGTAAATAAAGACAAATAAAATGCTGTCTCTTCCATCGTATCGGTACCATGAGTGATAACAATCCCCTCCACTTCCGGATCGTTCACTGCGCTAATGACATCTTTAGCTAATTTATATAGTAATTCATATGTAAAGTTAGAACTATCAATCACCATCGAACTGGTAACTTTAATATCTCCTTCAATGCCATAATGTTCGATAAATGCTTGGCCATCAATTGATGCTTTCACATCTCCGTCTTCATTTGGTAATGAAGCGATTGTTCCTCCAGTTGTAATTAATTCAACATACTTTTTCATAAAAACTCCTTTAAAAAAGCTGTAAGCTATTAGATTCTTAGCTTACAGCTTTTTAAAATAGAAAATATTATATTATACTACACTTTAGTAAAGGGATATTTAACGACTTCATCGCCATCAATATTATATAATGCATCAATGAGTTGTGTTTCAAATGTTCCGATACCTTCACTTTTCTCTTCAGCAATCATTGCTGCTTGTTTTAAAGTTAGAATACCAGTTAATGCTGCAACATTCGCCTCTGAATGTGTTGCAGCTGTAGCAACTAATCCGCCTAACACGGCATAAGCACCAGTTGCTCTCTTTAAGTATTTAGATTGACCTTCAATGGTATACACATCTTCACCATCTGTCATTAATGTATCTTTATGAGTAACAATCGTTACACCTGCTGTATGTTCAGCAATTGATTTCGCTGCCTCGGTTGCTTCCTCGATTGATGGTTGGTCACGCAAATTATTACATGCTTTACCACCTTCGAGACTCCATAAATTCGCTAATGATAAAATCTCAGCTGGTGTACCTTTAATAATGGTTGGTTTGTATCCTTTGAACTGACGTAATAAACGAGTTCTTAGAGATCCCATACCAATGCCACTTGGATCTAAAACCCATTTTTTATCACTATTTGATAAAATACGGCCTGCTTGAGGAATGGTATCTTCAAAAACTGGCAGCATTGTGCCTAAGTTAATATAAAAGGCATTTGATTTTTCGATCATCGTCTCTGCTTCGTCTGACATGTTCACAATCAGTGGAAATCCACCAATTGCACTCTGGGAGCGTGACACTAAGTTACTCGTCGAACTGCTTGTTATCGAACCGATAAGTGGTTGATTCTCTCTAACCGCCTCTACACATTCCTTGATTTGATCACTTGATATATTACTCAAAATAGTCACTCCTTAAATAGTAAAAAACTGACTCTATGTCTATTATAGCGCAAATGGGAGTATTTTTGTAATTTTAGCCATTCAATTTGTGAAAAACTGACCAATTATAAATAATTTAATTAAACTATTTAAATTAATTTTGTACACGGAGTTGATACTAAAAGTTTTCATTAAAGTCATAATGATTGTGTTTAAGTGACTAATCATTAAAAAAATAGAACAATGACTCCACTTAATGGTGTCATTGTTCTATAAGGTTAAATTAAATTGAACGGATAACTTTTCCATCCTTGTCATAAATATGGTTTCTAGCTTTCACTGGATCTCCCATCGCTTTGATAAGACGATCTCTATGTGGTTCTGCTAGTTCATCAAAAGTAAATTGATCTTCATCTAGATTCAACGCTTGACGTTTCGCTTGATTTTCACCAGGCGTTTTTAATTTATAAGACTTAGATGGTAATTTTTCATCTGATTCAGTTTCTTCGATACGATAGAATGAATATTCATCAATATATTTGATTTCTAATGCGCCTGTGTTCGTGCGGTATATTTCATAGTCATAAGACTCGTTATTAATCTCCCACCATGCTAGAATAGCTTCTTTCGCTTCTTCTTCTGTAGCGTGAGTTGCGTGTTGTTTACGAACATCGTCTCGTTTGTTAATCCAATAAGTTGTATAATACGTATTTGTCATGGTATACCAACTTTCAAATTATTTCTTATTATATTACCACAAAATCATTGTAATTCAATATGAAGGCTTTCTATTCTGACAATAATAAACGATCAGACAGTTCTGAATCTGATGCTTTAGCTTGGAATAAATCTAAAAGTTTATCAACAGTTAAGTTCTCTTTTTCTTTGCCTTTAATATCCATAAACACTAGACCATTCTTCAGCATAATAAGACGATTGCCATAATCAATCGCTTGTTTCATATTATGTGTAATCATTAATGTGGTGATTTTTTCTTCTTGTACTCGACGCTTGGTAATAGCCATAACTTGCTCTGCTGCTTTCGGATCAAGGGCTGCAGTATGCTCGTCTAACAAAAGTAATTCAGGCTTTTTAATGGTTGCCATTAGTAGTGCAATGGATTGACGTTGCCCTCCAGACAGTAAGTCTACTTCATCATCTAAACGGTTTTCTAACCCTAAGTTTAAGTTAGATAATGCTTTAGCAAATTTTTCTTTATTCCCATTAGTTAATGTGCGACCAAATAATCTTCGTTCACCTCGTCTAGTTGCAATGGCTAAATTTTCTGCAATCGTCATTCTCGGTGCAGTACCAACTCGAGGATCTTGGAAAACACGTGCAATAGTCTTCGCACGTTTTTCTTCTCTCAGCTTTTTAATTGACTTCCCATTCATGCGAATATCACCAGAGTCAATCATATGTGTTCCTGATATTAAGTTTAGAAGCGTTGATTTACCGGCACCGTTTCCGCCGATCACAGTTATAAAGTCTCCTTTTATAATATTTAAGTTTAAATTATTAATAACTGAAATTTCATTAATCGTTCCTACATTGAAGGTTTTGTTTACATTTTCCATTTCAATTAAGTGCTTAGACATTGGCATTCCCCTCCCTTTTGAAGTTTAGCTTATTGATATAGTCATCGTAAAAACTTGGAATTGAAATAACAAGTGCCAGTAGAACGGCCGAGATTAGTTTTAAGTCATTCGGCTGTAGACCTAAAGACAAGGCACTAGAAATAATTAAGCGGTAGAAAATAGAACCAATGGCTAATGATGTTAATCGTACACCGAAAGTTACGTGATTGAATACTACTTCAGCAATCATTACTGATGCTAATCCGATGACAATGGTTCCAATCCCCATGCTAATGTCAGCATAACCATTATTTTGAGCAATTAATGCACCAGATAAAGCCACTAAACTGTTTGCTGCCATTAGACCGAGTACTTTCATTGAGGATGTGTTTATTCCCATCGCTTTAGCCATGCGTTCATTATCACCGGTTGCGATTAGTGCTTGTCCTAAATCCGTTTTAAATAATAAGTAAAGTAAAGTTATAATTATGAGAATGATTAATGACGCAACAATGATTACATTGGTTAATATTGGTAAAGGAAAAATATCATTCAATAACTGAGTTACTCTTGGATGATTTAATAAGCTAATGTTAGAACGACCCATAATTCTTAAGTTGATGGAATAAAGACCGGTCATTGTTAATATTCCAGCTAAAAGCGGTGGAATTCTGAATTTTGTCATTAATAAACCAGTTATTAACCCTCCTAACGCTCCACCGATTAAAGCAATTACTGTTGCGCTAATTGGGTGGAAGCCATTAGTAATTAAAATGGAAGCAATCGCTGCACCCAACGGGAAGGAACCTTCAATCGTTAAATCCGCTAAGCGTAAGATACGAAATGAGATAAATATTCCAAGTGCCATAACTCCCCAGAGTAAACCCTCTGAGATTGATACGATAATTAATTCCATTAATTCTCCTCCTCAATAATTTGGTCTGCTGATTCGATTGTTGAGTCATTTAACTCAATACCTAATAATTCAGCTTGCGTTGTATTAATAATGAGTTCTGTTTCTGAAGGATCTTCGACAGCTAAAGTTGCTGGATCAGCGCCCTGTAAAACTTGAACTACCATGCGACCTGTCAAAACACCTAATTCGTATTGGTTTAATCCTTGCGTCGCTATTCCACCTTCTTGAACCATTTCTGCTACTGCTGGAAAAACTGGAACGTTTCTTCCGTTAGCAACTTCAATTAACGTTGGGAATGCGCTGGCCACGTTGTTATCCGTTCCAACCCAGATCGCATCCACTTGATCAACTAAATGTTGACCAACTTGTTGAAGATCATTAGTTGAAGTTATGGTTGCTTCAATAACTTCAATGCCTAGACTTTCAGCGTACTCTTTTGTTTCTTCACTTTGTTTCACTGAATTTACTTCACCATTAGAATAAATAATACCTAATGTTTCGATATCTGGTAATATTTCAGTGATTAAATCAACTTGTTCTTGATAAGGAGTAACATCTCTTACACCCGTAATATTGCCTCCCGGTTTATCTAGGTTATCTACTAAGCCAGCATTAATTGGATCGGTTACAGCCCCCATTACTATTGGGATATCACTAGAACTATTTGTTAAAGCTTGGACAGCAGGTGTTGCAATCCCAATCATCACATCAACATGATTATTGACGAAGCGATTACTCATAGTGTTCATATTATTTTGATCACCTTGCGCATTTTGAAAATCAAGGTCCATTGTTTCACCGTCGATGAATCCTTCTTTTTCAAGTTCATCAATAATACCATTAGTGATTTGATCAAGAGATGGGTGACTAACCAGTTGCAATAAACCAATTTTTGGATCATCTTCAGTTACCTCACTCGCATGGTTATCATCCCCCACACTGTAAATCACAACAATAAGTATAAGAGCAGTTATGACTGCAATTAGTCTCTTCATTTTTATTCTCCTTTTTACATAATAAAAAAACAACCGTATAGAGATACACGGTTGTATATATTAAAAAACCGCATAGATCATATAAGTCATCTACGCGGCTATTATAAACATATTAAAGCAGCATAGATACATTCAATCATCATAATTGATTGCTGTATCTATTCTTGAAAGAATTTAAGACACAGCATCTATGCGACTTTGCCAACGATTATTTAATTGTAAGCGGCGGGTTAAAAGCATGTCTAAAATTCCTTTCCGTTAATTGATTATAAACAAATAGTAATACGCCAAAAAGTTTCTGTCAAGTATAAAAACTATTTAACTATATTGTGCGCGTTCTCCGCCAATGTTTTTCGGACGTGATCGGAGTGCTGTTAAGTGCGCTTCGCCAATTTGATTAAAATCAAAACGCACAGGGACTTGTACAAATCGGACATGCATGCCGATATTTGTATCCCCAATATCCATACCAGCATTTGCGCAAATACGTTCAACAATAACAGGATCTTTAGCGAATTTATATGCTGCTGTTGCACCTGCACCTCCAGCTTTTAGAACTGGTCTAACATTCACAATTTCAGAGTGTTCACGATAAGCTAACTTGCGCTCTACAACGAGTGAACGATTGATATGTTCACACGCTTGAACCGCTAGATAGATACCTAAGTCATCTAAGATATCTTTGACTGATTTAACGATTACTTCTCCTACTAGAGCATTTGAATTCTTACCAATACGACTTCCCATTACTTCACTTGAACTCATTCCTAAAACGAAAATATCACCTTCAGTCAATCCTGATTGTTTGATTAAAAAAAGAAGAGCATCCTGTACTTGTTCTTTAATTTGATTTAGGTCAATTGAATTTTCCAAAACATTCCACCCTCTCTCCTGGTTATAAATCAACAAAAATAGACTTGCAGCTTAAAAGCTGCAAATCTATTTTTAATTAATTAATCTGAGCGTTGAGATAAATCTAATCCCGCAATTTGTTCTAATTCGGGGAATAGTGCGCGAAGAATACGACCACCATAAATAAAGGTGTTTACAAGTGGACGCACATCTTCACCAGTAATACCTAAATTGCGCATTATTACTTCACCGTCTTTACTGATTGCAAAGTGATAGTAGCCACTACGAACACGATTTAAATCATTAAGAGCTTCTAAAACTTCTCCCATTTTATTACGATCAGTTACATAGCCAATGCGGTTATAAGTGATTTGATAATTCACACGATCACTTGGCGCATCATGAATGATTACTGAACAAGGCACAACTTTAGATTTTTTAATTTGTAAACCAGATTGGAAAGCGTGTTGTTTTTGATTGACTTCTTTCCCGTCTTTTAAAGTTACTGGACGTTCAATCACTTTATCATTGAACTTCACTTTTTGATCAGCAGCTACTTGTTTGAATTTTTCTGTAATTAAACTCATTTTTACCCTCCAAAATATCTCTCACTATACTATTTAGTATAACGGATATCTCACGAATAATAAAACAAAATATGAAACGTTCAGTAAACGATTACTAATCTCACACAAAAAAACTAATGAAGTATTAGTTCGTACACTCTTTTTAATAAGCATAAAATATAAATTTAGCTAAGATACTTTTTTAAGCTTCAAACATGAATAGTGATAAAAATTTAAATACCTAATAGTTTTATATAGTAAGTCACCAGTTATTACCGAATTACACAAATTAGTTGATGTGATTTTTTATATGGACCATTGTCTTAAGAAAGTTATTTGTGTCAAGATCTACTAAAATATTGAATATCTCTTTATTATATAAAAAGATTATAACAATAGTATATTTTAATTCATAATTTAAGACATATTTCAATAGATGTAAAAAAGCCGATCAATGTCTGAAATTAGACATCAACCGACTTCATCATCGCATTAAAATTAACGATTCATTTTTTCGCGAATACGTGTTGCTTTACCAATACGTTTACGTAAGTAGAAAAGCTTAGCACGACGTACGCGACCTTTACGGATAACCTCAATTTTAGCTACACGTGGTGAATGTACAGGGAATGTACGTTCTACACCTACGCCACTTGAAAGTTTACGAACAGTATACATTTCGCTAACGCCTTGACCTTTACGGCTAATAACAACGCCTTCGAATAATTGAATACGTTCACGACTACCCTCAACGATACGTGCGTGTACACGAACTGTATCACCAGCACGGAAATCAGGAATATCGTTACGTAACTGTTCATTTGTAATTTCTGCTATTAATGGGTTCATTTTACTACTCCTCTCGCGCAACCATCATGGGCGCTTATGTCCTAGCGGATAATTGCATGATTACGGTGGTTACCCACCAGTTAAATATACTATCATGTTCCTTACTTATTTTCAAGGCATTTACCAAATTATTTGTATTTTAATTTCAAATCTTCTAGTGTTGTGGCAAATATCTCTGGCAATTCACCAGAAAACTCCATATACTCACCTGATGTTGGGTGTTTAAAGCCAATCGTCTTCGCATGTAAGAATTGGCCATTGCCTTTTAAAGTTTTACGTGGACCATACAAAGGATCTCCCACAATTGGAAAATCAATATAATTCAGATGCACACGAATCTGGTGCGTACGACCAGTTTCGAGGCGACATGAGATTAAAGTATAATTTTCTCCGAAATACTCAAGCACATCAAAATGAGTGACAGCCGGCTTGCCATTGTCTACTACTGAAAACTTCTTACGGTCATCAGTTGAACGGCCAATTGGGGCATCTATTGTTCCTTTTTTATGAGGAATTTTGCCGTGAACGAGTGCAATATATTCTCTTTTTACCGTTTTTGCTTTGAGTTGTTCTGCTAATTTATTGTGTGCTAGATCATTTTTAGCAATCATTAATAAGCCTGACGTATCTTTATCAATGCGGTGAACAATACCTGGTCTAATTTCACCATTAATGCCGGATAAATCATCCAATTGGTACAATAAAGCATTCACTAAAGTACCTGAATAATGCCCTGCACTTGGATGAACTACCATACCTTGTGGTTTATACACTACTGCTAAATCACTATCTTGATACAAAATATCAATAGAAATATCTTCAGGTTCAGTACTAATCCTTTTTGGTTCTGGAATCGTTACTATAATTTCATCACCAGATTGTACTTTATATTTAGACTTCTCGTGCGTGCCATTAACAGTAACCTGTTTTTCTTCAATTAACTGTTGAAGTTGGTTTCGTGACTGTTCTGGAAGCAGTTGACTTAATACTTTATCTAAGCGTCCTTTTTCATCAGTGATAGCTAGGTTTTTAATTTCTGACATATTACCCTTCCTTCTTTAAAATAAATTCTTCAAAAATGACACCGATTATTAATAAGATGACTCCAACTGTCAGTGCCATATCCGCAACATTAAAAATAGGGAAAGTAATGAATTCTAAACGGATCATATCAATCACATATTTGAAGACAATCCGATCGATAAAGTTACCAATAGCCCCACCGATCATAAAGGCAATGGCAGTCGATAGAAGAGGTGACCCTTTCGCATCGTTATGTAAGAAGTATAATAGTAATCCTACAACAATGATAGTAATAATATAAAAGAAAATCATTTGTCCTTCTAAAATACTCCAAGCAGCCCCTGTATTTTGAATATAAGTAAAAGATAAAAATCCAGGAAGCACGTTTATAATTTCTCCCAAGTTTATAGTATTAATTGTTAAATATTTGGTAAATTGATCCATTAAAATAATAATACCAGCGATAATATAGTATGTTATCAATTTTAATATTCCTTTCTTTATAAAAAAATTAGTTATTAAATAGTAGGATTTGGTTAACATCTTAACTTATATATTGTAGAATAGATGTATTGATTTTACAATGACAAGGAGTTTTCATTTGAAAAATACGAAAAAATCAATCTTACTAGTCGGCTCAATGATTATGTTATCCGGTTGTGCTAGTTATAATTTAGACAATATGCAAAAACTTTCAGTAAGGATTGAAGATGAAACTGAAGAATTAGTTAACGAATTTAATACTTTATATGATCTAGAAACAGAATTGCTTAGCACATTTGAGTCAGACTTAGATGCTGATCAAGATTTAGCTACATTTAACAACAACAATGCAGCAGTTTTTGAGAATATTTTAAATCGTGAAGAAGCCTTATCTTCTATATCTGACTTAAATAATAATTTAATAGAACATGCTGATTTCTTAGCAGATTATGATAGCGAAGAATTAAATCCAGAAGAACCCCAGGCACTCTCTAATCAATTGACAGAGTTGACAGACTTAATTGATAACTATACTACAGATTATAAAATAGCTTTAGAAAATCAAACGACATACTTTGAATCTTTAGGTAAAAATGATGCCACAGCTGAATCATTTATTGATGGTATAAATAACATTAATAATGAACATGAACGACTCTTCGAACAAAGCAATCAAATTAATGAAATCTTTGGTGAGACTCTATCAGAACTAGAGTCATTTAAACAAACGGTTGATCAAACAATAGCGGAAGGAAAATAATTGTGAAGTTTAATAAATTTATCCCGATGACACTTTTATCTTTACTACTAATTGGTTGTTCTAACGATGATGGCGAACAAAAGAATAACGAAGCCATAACTGAGGAAAGTAATCAATCTGCAGATACTGAGCAAGCTGAACAAACAGAAGAATCGGGCTCATATGTTATTAATCCAGCAAGTTGGAGCGTTGTACCTGCTGAAGGTTCAAATGCAGATAGCCAAGTCGTTTTAATGACCTTTGATGACTCTCCAGATCAACATGCAGTTGATATCGCTAAAATGCTAGACAAACATAATGTTCCAGCTATTTTCTTTGTCAACAGTATGTATATTGAAGATGATGAAGGCAAACAAAAACTACAAGAAATTCACGATATGGGATTTGCGATTGGTAACCATACGCACTCCCACCCGAACTTACAATCCATTTCCGAAGAAGAACAGCGTCACGAAATTGTTCATGCCAATGATTTGATTGAAGAAGTTATTGGTGAAAGACCTCGCTTCTTCCGTGCGCCCTTTGGTGCAAACACTGATTATACAAAACAAGTGGCCGCTGAAGAAGGTATGGTTTTAACGAACTGGAGTTACGGGTATGATTGGGAAGCAGAATACCAAGATCCTGCTGCTTTAGCTGATATTATGGTAAATACTGAATTTTTATCAGATGGCTCAAACTTATTAATGCATGACCGTGCGTGGACAAGTGCTGCGATAGAAGATATTGTTTTTGGTCTTGAAGAAAAAGGATATGGATTTGTAAATCCAGATACAATCGAAGGTGAGGATACTGATGACATTTAAAAAAATAATGCTACAGCTTCTTTCAATTGCTCTATTTAGTTCTTCCCAACTCGTTGTGTTAGCTGAAGAAGAAACTGCTGACAGCGTTGAAACTGAAGAAAATGCTGAGGTAAACGATGAAAATAAAGAAGTTGACCCTGACGATCAGATTGAAATTAACTTAGATGGGCCTCTTCGTATAAATCAAGATAAACTATTAGAAATGCCAAGTAACTTCCCTACAAAACTTTCGTTAGGACCTGAAGCAGTTGTCGAATATCCTGAAGATGGTGTCAAAGGAATCTTCTCAACAGGATCAACTGCTGGAACAAAACGTTTTGATGAGTTAATTGATTTAGTTAATTCAACTGAACTTAACTCGATGGTTGTTGACGTCAAAGAAGATTATGGAGATATTGTTCTTAATTTAGATTCAGATAATGAGTTGATTAACGAAGCAACAAATGCACACACAGATGCAAAAGAAGTCATTCAGAAATTAAATGACAATGACATCTACCCTATCGCTCGAATTGTTGTCTTTAAAGACTCCGTCCTTGCTGAAAAACGACCTGATTTGTCATTTGTTAAATCAGATGGTTCTGTTTGGAAAAATAACCGCGGCGAAGCATTTGTTAACCCATATGAAAAAGAAGTTTGGGAATATAATATTGAAGTCGCAAAAGCAGCTGCTGAGCTTGGTTTTAGAGATATTCAGTTTGATTATGTTAGATTCCCAGAAGGTTTTGAATATCGTGATGAAGAACTTGATTATGGTCGTGGTGACTACGATGAATCAACAACAAATGTTGAACAACGTGTTGATAGTGTGAATAGTTTTGTTGAGGAAGCTCGTAGTCAATTGTTGCCATACGGTGTTGATGTATCAGTAGATATCTTTGGTTATGCAGCAATGGTCGGTGAAGCACCAGGTATCGGGCAAAGTTTTTTAGGCATTTCAGAAAATGTTGATGTTCTTTCATCGATGATTTATCCAAGTCACTGGGGGCCAGGAAACTTTGGTATTGAAAAACCTGATCTAGAACCATACAATATTATTAATGAATATATGAAACTAGAAAACGAATTGTTATCTGAACTTGGTAATGATGCGCCTCGATCTCGTCCATGGATTCAAGACTTTACAGCTAGTTATCTGGGTTCTGGCAATTACTTGAACTACGGTGCACATGAAGTTACTGAACAAATCAGAGCGCTCCATGATAATGGTGTTAATGAATTCCTATTATGGAACTCGGCTAACCAATTTTCTGAAGATGCTACATTCTCATTCGATTAATATTTAATATAAAAATAACACCTCTACTGCTTAAAATGACTAGTAGAGGTGTTTGTTTTTGACTGTAGGTACTTATTAACTTTTAACCCATACTGAACGCTTTGCAAGTTATGAACGAAATGATAGTTTTGTACCTCCTAAATTACTATAGCTATTAAACTGGAACAAACTAAAGTTTAGATCATATTTTACATAGTCAATTCAATTGCTTTGTTGAGATCCAATGAATAAATATAAACAGACACAACATCCGACTCCGGATAAATGATCTCGAGTGCTTTTTTATACAATGAAAGTTGTCCTTTATATCGTTTTACTAACTCACCTTCTGGATCTTCTAAATAATTGACAGTATCTGTCTTATAGTCAAATAACGTAATACAATTATCTTTTACAATGAATCCATCAATGATCCCGTGGATTAATATGTGATCATCATCAGTCTTTATATCGTTAAATAGTTCTCTAGCTTCTATTAGTAACGAAAACGGCACCTCTTTCTTCAAATTATCACTATTTTTATAAATATATTTTCCTAAAGGACTTATAGCAAACTGCATGATGCTCTTTTGATTAACTTTGCTAGCGACTGCTTCATCAAGAATTTGCTTCGTTACTAGGTGTTGAATCAACGATTCTATCGATTGTTCTGTTAGTGGTTCTTTAAAATCTAATTTTTGCATAATTAAGTGCGTTGCAGAACCAATTTCAGCTTTTGTAATAGATTGTTGAGTAGAGTGTCTAAATTTCGGGCTCTCTAAATCATCAATAACAAAGCGATTTGGTTTTATCCCATCTTCTGAAATATTCATCTTCACTAGTTTATCATCTTCAGGTTCTTCAAATAAGCGTTTAATCTCTGATACGGATTGAAAACTGGTTGTAACGGTTGAAGCTTGATGGGGGTATTGATATTCTACAATACCTTTGATTGCTTCAATTAATGCCAAATCCGGTGCCTCATGAATAGTTGGCTGATCATTCTCTTCTTTAGAATGAGGTGTATAGTCTTGATGTAAAATTTTACGTTCTTGATCAATTAACTGCATACTATTTTTAAAAGTTAAATCAAACTGAATATCTTGAAATGGCAGTACAATATTATCTGATGTAGTTCTTAAGTCCTTACTTAGTGAGTGTCTGATAATACTACGACCAATCCATCCTAAAAAACCATCACTATATTTTAATCGTTCGACAATGGGTAAGGTAACCTCATGATGATTTTCCACTGCTAACCATGATTTTACCGCACTATCTTTTGAGTCGGTTGAACCGACGATAAATAACTTCTGTTCCGCACGAGTCAGTGCAACATATAATACACGCATCTCTTCTGAAATTAATTTTTTCATTCGTTTTTGTTTGATGCCTTCATTGATCCAAGTAGGATAGCTCACGTTGTGATTAATATCAATAAAATCACTACCGAATCCTTCATCGTTATCCAAAGCGTATGCCCCAACTGCGTCTTGAACATTAAATCGTTTAGAAGCGTTTCCTAAAAACACAATCGGAAACTCTAATCCTTTACTCTTGTGAATGGTCATTACTCGTACAGCATTATCTTTATCAGTAACTTTTGAAGGTTCTGCTAAGTCTTGATCTTTCTTCTGCATGCGTTCAATAAATTTAATGAATTGGAAAAGGCCTTTGAATGCCCCTTCTTCATAATGTGCTGCTCGTTCATATAAAGCGTGTAAATTACTTTGGCGTTGTGCACCAGCCGTAAGGCCACCCACATACTCTAAATAGTTCGTATCTTTATAAATCTTCCAAATTAAATCAACAAGTGAATTAAATTTTGAGAAGTTACGCCACTCTTCTAATTGATTTGAAAAGCAAGTTATTTTTTCTCGTAATTCTGGACTGATATGTTTATTTTCAGTTTGAACTGCTTCAACAAAAGCTTGATAATACTGACTTTTGCGATTTACTAATCGAATTTTTGCTAATTCTGGCTCTTTCAAGCCTACGATCGGTGATCTTAAAACCGCAACTAAAGGTATATCCTGCAGTGGATTATCAATAATTTTAAGAAGGGACATCATCGTCATAATTTCAGTTCGTTGGAAATAATTTTCCGTACTATCCATCGATACTGGTATATTGTACTTTTGAAATTGCTGTTGGATTAGTAAGTTATTCAATTTTGTCGGCGTTAAAAGTACAATATCACTATATTTCGCTGGACGCATAATTTTTTCTTTCTTATCATAAACTTCATAGCCTGAGTGAATTAATTCCTTGATTTTTTGAGCAATTAAAATACTCTCGCCTTCGTAGCTTGTCTGAATGCGCTCCCTTTCTTCTATATCTAGATCATTATCTTTTGTATCTTTAAATTCGTAAACTACAATTTCGGTATGCTTCGTATTATCTTCAGGAAACGCCGTGTTGCCAACATTTAACTCAGCTGGTTTATCATAAGCAATCTCCCCAAGTTCAGTGTCCATTATTTGTTTGAAAATAAAGTTAATAAAATCAAGTATACTATCTCTCGATCTAAAGTTTTTTTGTAAAACAATCCGTGAATCGGTATCACTTTCATCGAATCGATTATATTTATCAATAAATAATTGTGGCTCAGCTAAACGGAAGCCGTAAATAGACTGCTTCACGTCTCCAACCATAAATCGGTTACCGATATCTTCTCTACTGATACATGAAAGAATTGTTTCTTGAAGAATGTTAATATCTTGATATTCATCAATTAAAATTTCTTCAAAAAGATTTTGATAGTACTTAACAGCCACTTGATCTTCAGCAGACAAAATTTCTAAAGTTTTATGCTCTAAGTCATTAAAATCTAACGCTTGAAGTTCAGCTTTTTTAGTTGTAAATTTCTTATGAAAATCTTTTAATAGTTCGATAAGTGATTGAACGATTGGTTCCATACGGTTTAGTTGTTCAATTTGCTCACTTGGGTTATGGGTAAAGTAATTTATTTTTATCGAATTAAATGACTTTTTCAAGTTGTCATAACTAACCTTAACTAATTCATCCACTTCAAGTAATGCCTCATCCCATTTATTACTTTTACGTGGCTTTGATGGAAATTTAAAGTCACTGATTAAATGATAAAACTCTTCTAAACGATCTTCTTGGACAATTGATTGGAACATTTGAAAATCACCCATTAAATTAGTAAACAATTCTTGGAATTTTGATAGTTCTGATGCACCATTAGTAATGTCAATAATATGTTCTGACTGTCCAATGCAATAATTTAGTGTACTTAAAATATCTTCTTTAATGACACGTTGGTAAATAGATAGTTCACTTAAATCATTAACTTGATACGGTACACTTAATGAATTAATCCAATCCATATAGTCTGGTTTTGCAAGTGCAAATTGATAAACAGATAAAACAAGTTCTTTTACTGTATCTAAATTTCGTGTGTTCGAGTACATTTCTAAAAATTGATAGAATGATGGATCTTCATCTTCTAACTTCAACTCAATACATTCATCTAAGATATCTTCTTTCAATATGTCCGATTCTGTTTCATCGGTAATCATTCGAAAAACAGGATCCATGTCGATCAAATAATAATATTTTTTAATCACTTTCGTACAGAATGAATGTATTGTTGATATATTAGCTTGACCAATTAAAGGCAGTTGTCTAATTAAATGACGTTTTCTATCAGCTGATAATTCAGGATCGTTAATATTCTCTTGAATCTTTTTCTGAATACGCTCTTTCATCTCACTGGCAGCAGCTTTAGTAAATGTCACAACTAACAAGTCAGTAATATCTGTTCCACCATTAATTTTGTTCATAATTCTTTCCACCAGTACCATTGTTTTACCTGAACCAGCCGAAGCGGACACCAAGATATTATGACCTGATTCATGGATTGCTTGGTTTTGTTCACTTGTAAACGTTGCTTTAGCTTTCTGAGTCACTTTGGGCTCCCTCATTTCCATATTCGTTATTTAAAAAGTTAATGTGACTATTAAAATTGTAATTCAATGGTAAATAGCGATAATTGTTCTCTGGTAATATCACATCGAATTGTGAAATTGCATGATATTCTCCGCTTAATGTATCGATATAGTCTACACCATAATAGGGACTCATTTGTAGTTCCCCAGATAAAATAGTACGACCAGATTGTTTAATTAATGCTCGGTTATGTTTCAAGAATAATGCAAGTTCTTCTTTGGTGATTAAACGGTCTCTTCCGGTTGTATTATATTTCTCGGATTTTAACTTTTTCAGTCCATAATAATTTGAGTTGCCACTGGCTTTATCTGACAACTCTGTGTCTAAATCGATTAATGCGTCTTGGTTATCTATTAATAATCCCGCATATTTCATCTTCTTACTAATCAATTCCTCAACAGTACTGTTTTTGATATCCGATGATTTAATCGTTGGTGTTTGAATCAGTGAGTACAGTGCTGCGAAAGGTTCTAAAATATAGTTCTGACCACTTGTTAATAAATCCACACCAAGCGTTAATGCCGCATCAAAATAGGTTAACAATTGTAGTGATAAACCAGTACGAAGTTTACTATAATCAATCTTCATTTCACTTGATTTATAATCGACAATTTGCATGTATAATTTTTCTATCGAATCTTCAACGCGAGGCATTAAATCAATCCGGTCAATTTTTCCTCGTAGGTAAATCGATGAATCTTGATTTAATGATAATCGAAATGGTGGTAAAGATTTCTTACCAGCGCCTAAGCCAAAATTCACTTCTGTCAAGAAAGGTTTCATCTCTGAGTTTTTGAACTGTCTTTGCGTCATATTAATGCGTCTAGTAACTGTTTTAGTTAGTAACTGTCTAATAAAAATCATCTGTTCAGACGCAGTTAAAACTCTATATTGCGGTAATTCTAATAACTGATCAACAACTTCAGTAGTTAACTCTTTAAGGTCTGATTTCGTTAATTCTTTGAAATCTTTATCCCCTTCAATTGCTTTAGTCACCACATAATCTAAAATTTCGTGGTAGAAAGAACCCGACTCAGCCGGCGTCAATTCAAACTCTTTACGTTCTTTCAGTCCCAAACCGTATTTTAAGAAATGGTTGTAAGGATCCTTGTAGAATGTTTCAAGTTGAGACACAGATAAATGGAGATCTTTACGATACAGCTCTAATGCTAAGTCTTTTGGAAGTGAATATGGAATATTTTTATAATTTAAACTGTCTAAAATACGCTGTACATTACTTTGTTTAGAACTCAGTAAATAATGTGTCAAAAGAGCCCACGTTGGATGGAGCGGTTGTTTAGTATCTTTTTGAAACCGCATTACTTGAACACTAACGTTTAACAATTGGTTGTGTGAGCCTACAATCATTTCTAAGTCATCCGTGATGTTTGACTGGATACTTACATCTAATTTTCTTTGAATATAAGGTTCAATACCTAAGTAGTTTTTCAATTGTTCGACATATTGACTTAGTGAGTGGTCCGCTTCCCCATCATGCTTCACACTATAACTGAAGTACATATAATCAGTTGCAAAGCCAAATGCTTGATAAGCTAAAAACGGTTCAATCGCTAAGTTTTCGGTGGTCGATGGTGATAACATTTTTTTATCATCTAAAGCTAGTCGCTCTGAAATAAATTCACGGTCTTCGTCATCTAAGATTGAATTATTATCGGATGTTTGAGGTAGCGCTGATTCATTCATTCCGATATAAAAGACTACTTTGCTTTTATTTGCTCGGACTTGAGTGAGAGACGTCACCGTCACCTGATCTAACGTTGGTGGCACAATGCTGTACTCTGAATTCTCAAAAGCCATGTCGATGATGGATAAGAATTCATCTAAATCCCAAGATAACTCACCCAATACTTCAATATATTCATCGATAATATTAACCAACGTTTGCCAAGCTTGTTCATGTTTACGAGAGAGTTCAATATTCTCATCTTCTAAAGCTTGGTCACGCCAATTAAGTAACGTTTCTTTGACACCCATATCTTCGACAAACTGATATAATTCTTCAATCGCATGACGGTTTGATTTTGATTCTTTTGTTAATTTTTGAATTAAAGGTACAAATAAATCAGATAAAATTTTTCTAACTTCATTTGCTATTGTTTCTTCATGAAGTTGGCTAGTACTTTGATTTAGTGAATCTTCATCGTCAATTCGAGCATTTACCCAATCTTCACTACGAGTCCAGGCAGACCCTTGATAACCGTATGCTAAAATTACATTTTCTGTAATGTCTATCTTTTGACGCCACGTTTCTATCGTTTCATCTTCAGGAATGAATAATTCTGTACGCAAGAAACGTAGCACATCAGTGTATCTAAAGTTATTTTGAACGACACGTAATAAACTTATCATATATTCCACTAAGGGGTGATGCGACATGGATTCTTTCACGTTAAAGAAAACCGGTATATGACTATCTTGAAATAAAGGCTCAACGATATTTTGATACTCTTCTGGTTGTCTAGCCACAACGAGTATATCTTTATAGCGATAATTTTCTTTCGCAACTAGATGTCTAATCCGATTCGTCACATACTGGATTTCATCTTGAATTGTTAGTAATTCAGCTATCTTCACCCGCTCAATCTCTCTCTGATTAGATTTTATGATACCTTGTTTTGTACCGTACATCTGATACCAATACTTTTCAACAGCTAAAAGATCCTCATGCACTGGATTATTAAGTAAATTAAATTTAATTTCTTCTGTTTTAATAGCTAACTTTGGGATAGACTGAGCGATCTTAAATAATTTATGATACGTTTTTCCTGATAAATAAAACAGATTAATATACTCAGGTTTGTTGTTTGGATAAGCTTTATCCAATGTTAAACAGATATAAACATCTTTTGTCTTTTTCATAAAAGTTTCAATTAAGCTCAGTTCTTGTGATGAAAAGTTTTCGTAATGATCAATAACAATAGCTGTTTTAGAAAAGTTCTTAGACTCTATTTTTTGAATTAAAGCTTTTATAATATCTTCTCTTTCAATATATTTTCCAGCTAATTCTGAAATAAAAGCCTGATAAATATAACGTAGATCACTGAGTTTACGGTATGTATCCGTATCTGGATCGAGTTCTGTTAAAAATTGTTCTAAATCAATCGGCTCAATTAATCCATTACGAAATTCCATCAGCACATCTGTTAGCTTATTAATAAACCCATTAAATTGTTCTTGACCTTTAAATACTTTTAGAGTCGTACTATCTTCTTCAATAATATCGATAATAATTTTCTTAACTAAAATAGTTAAACCCGTTTGTGATAAACGGGTTTGATTGAAGATAGAAGAATCAGAGAGCAAATGCCAAGCCAAACGTTGGAAACTATAAACCTGAAGATCAATCATACCTGACATCGTTGATTGATTGGTTTTTTTTAAATGTCTTAGTACATTAACTTCAGACTCAAATTTCACGTTATCTGGGATTAAATAATAAATTGATTGAATCTCTTCATCAGCTGACAATTCAGTTAAGAGCTGATTAATTTCATATTCTTTATTTGCATTTGTACGACTTAATTTAAATGTTAAGCCCATATGCCCTCACCCTTCTGGTTTTATCTATTCTGTAGATTAACTAATATCTTAAAATTATTTTTCAGCAGTTAATTCAGCAATTTTTAATATGACATCTACTGCTTTTTCCATACTTTCAAGAGTTACGAATTCATAACGACCGTGAAAATTCTCGCCCCCCGCAAATAAGTTAGGCGTCGGAAGCCCCATAAATGAAATCTTAGATCCATCAGTACCACCACGAATCGGTTCGATAATCGGATCAATAGCCAATTCTTTCATTGCCGTTTTTGCTATATCAACCGAACGGAAATCTTTTTTGATGATTTCAGCCATATTGTAATACTGATCTTTCATAGATACGGTAATGTGCGCTTGTTCCATCTGGTTATTTAATTCTTCTGCCACTTGTTCAACTAATGCCTTTTTATTTTCAAATAAATCTGTATCATGGTCACGAATAATATAAATTAACTCAGCTTCATCCACTGTACCAGTTGCTTTAACTAAATGAATAAATCCTTCACGACCTGACGTATACTCAGGTACCATAAAACGTGGTAAGCTATTTTGGAATTCATTAGCTAAGCTTAAAGCACTAATCATTGTATTTTTGGCGGTTCCTGGGTGAACATTTTTCCCATGAATCTTAATTACTGCTTGCGCAGCGTTGAAACTTTCGTACTGTAATTCGCCCACTACACTACCGTCTAATGTATACGCAAAATCACAACCAAATTCTTCAACGTCAAATAAATCTGCACCGCGTCCAATCTCTTCATCTGGACCGAAAGCGACACGAATTTTACCATGTTTAATAGAATCATCAGCTAATAATCGGGCACCAGCTGTTACAATTTCTGCTACTCCAGACTTGTCATCTGAACCAAGAAGAGTCGTACCATCTGTCGTAATTAATGTCTGACCAACATAGTTCTTAAGGTTCGGGAATTCGCTTGTTTTTAAAATATATGGGTGCTCTTCATTTAAAACAATATCATTGCCGTCATAATTTTCATGAATTTGTGGCTTTACATTTTCTGATTCGAAATCAGCTGTATCCACGTGAGCGATAAACCCAACTGTAGGAACATCATGCTCTACATTCGATGGAATTGTCGCTGTTAAAAAACTATTTTTGTCATTTAATTTCACATCAGAAAACCCAAGTTCATTTAATTCTTCAACCAGGACTTTTAAAAAGTCAGTTTGAATACTTGTCGAAGGAACAGTGTTACTTTTTTCGTCTGAACGAGTATTTTTTTTCACATATGTTAAAAAACGATCTTTTAGTTGATTTGGCATTTTATTTCCTGCTTTCTTATATCTATTAATTAGTTCGATTTATAAAATTGAAATGGTTCAGTCTTAGTTCTAGATTCGATGACTTTGATACTCCAATTATTCTCTTTTTTCCAGTCATTCACTAGGTTCGCTAACATTGGAATACAAATCGCTTCGATATGATGTCCGGGATCAATAACCGTCAGTCCTGCCGCTTGCATATCATGAGCCGTATGATAATACACATCACCAGTAACATAGACATCTGCTTTGGCTTTCAGTACATCTTTATAAAATGAACCGCCATCGCCACCGCAAATCGCTACCGTTTTTACTTGAACATCACCTTCACTTATTGGCTGAACATAACGAAGCCCTGATACATCAAAGGTTTTTGAAACATAATCTATGAATTCTTTAAGAGGCATTTCGTTTTCTAACTCGCCTATTCGCCCAATTCCTTGTTGATCCCCGGCATATTCCAATTTATAAATATCATAAACTGGGACTTCGTATGGATGAGCCTCTTTAATTGCTTGAATGACTTGACTAATGTCTGCTTCCTTGACTAACATTTCGATACGTTCTTCTTCGACAACTTCTTTATCACCAATGCTCCCAATTGTCGGGTTCGCGTCACCAATCGGCGTGAAACGTCCTTTCCCCTTTACGGCATAAGAAACATCTTCATAATCGTCATCAACTTGTCCGGCTCCTGCTTTATGTGCCGCACTCAATACAGCTGATAAACCATCTAAAGGTACAAAAACTGTTAATTTAAAGTAAGGTGTTTGAGTGGTGCTCGATAGTTGACGGATATTCTTCAATTTTAATGCTTCTGCTAACCAATCGTTCATGCCACCGTCTACCACGTCTAGATTGGTGTGTGACGCGTATACTCCAATATTATGACGAATGATATCAGCATACATTTTCTGTTGAGGGTCCGATTCATCAAAACGAGCTACCGGTTTAAAAATTGGCGGATGATGCGCTAAAATAAAGTCAACATCGTTTTCAATTGCTTCTTTAACGACTTCAGGTCTGACATCTAAAGTAGTCATCATTTTTGTAATTTCTTGATTAGGATGTCCAAAGTGAAGTCCAATTGGATCCTTCCCTATCGCTAAATTTTTCGGGATAAATGATTCATAGACAGTCATAAATTCTTTAATCGTTACCATCTTTTAGCATCTCCTTAATTTCAGACATTTCATTTTTTAGTGCACTTAATTTGCTTTCTTGAGGTCTTTTGCTTTTAGAAATCTCATTATAAATATAATCTAATTTATCTAGTTTTTCCTTCCATTTTCCTTTAAAATCAGGTATTTGTTTTTGTGGTAAATATATACCATATTTTAATTCATATTCTGAGTATTGCTGTTTTTCATTTGCCTTAGTAGCAACAATAATTTCGTAAAAGCGTTTATTATCTTCAACAATGGCTTCTTGATCAATTTGATAGCCGTGATCCATCAACCATGTACGTAACGTATATTCGTTAATATTCGGCTGTAAAATAAGCTGTTCATGACCAGATATTTTACCGTTTTTAAGGCCATCATCTAAGATACGGACAATCAAATCAGCACCCATGCCGCAAATGGTGATGGCATCTACCGTATCATTCTCTTGGATGACTTCTAACCCATCTCCTAAACAAACGTCAATAAGCTTTTCATAACCGGCAGTTTTCACTTCTTGAACAGCGTGGTCGTATGGACCAGGAATAACTTCTCCAGCAATTGCTCTTTTAATTTTGTTATGCTTTATTAAATAGATCGGTAGATAAGCATGGTCTGATCCAATATCTGCCAAAACTTCCACTTTTGAATCAATAAAATCTGCTACAGTCTTTAAACGTTTTGATAAATCCATCTCTTCAGTCCTTAAAATCAATATAGTTCTATATTATCAGATTATAGGATTTAAAGAAAACGAACAGAATTAGAAATCAGACTTTTAACGAAAAAAACTTTCTTTGAAAAAATAATGATGAAAATAGACAAATGACTTCTGAGATGCAATTTTAACAGAGTCATGTGTTAAAAAATATTAAAGGCTCAATTAATGATGTAAATACAAACATTTAATAACAAAAAATTTTAGAGAGCATCTCGAATACAAAACGGATGCTCTCTAAAATATGATATAAACTTAATATTACTTATGAGACCAGTGGATTTCTAGTCTTCTTTTTTTAAATTAATCCCTAACCCAACCAGTACAGATGATAAACCAGTTGCTAATAATGCCCAAGAACTAGTTGCTGAATCAGGTAATCGTTCAGCAGAGTTGTTACCTGGTTCTGATTTTATTTGCTTCTTAGTTATTAAATCAATCGATTGAGCATTTACTGGTGTGACTTCTGATTCCTTTTTCGAAATAGCTATCACAATTTTTTCTCTTGCATTTCCTTCAAATTCAGATTTTTTTTCTGCATCTGAATCTTGTTCCAGTTCAGGTTGGCTTTCTGAATGATCAATGTGTCTGTCTGCATTTGAATCATTATTTTCTTCATCATCGACATCGTTATTTTCTTCAACGACATCAAATGGTGAAGAAATACCCAACATTTTAAATTTATTGTGTTCTTGGAATAAGTGGCCTAATTGGAATAAGTATTTCTCATTTAATAGATCAGTCATAAACATAACTCCCATTGGTAAATGATCATTATTGAGATAAGTTGGCAAACTAATCGATGGTAATCCCGTTAAGTTAGATAGTTGTGTGTACGGTGTCTTAGTCCAAGCTGGTAGCCACTGATCATAAATCAATTGTAATCGCTCTTCTTTATTTAACTCAGTCATATCTTCCATTAGTGGTTTTAAATCTTCTGGAATATGATTGTAGTCATGTTCTGGAGCCGGCCATGCATTAGTTGGTGTAAGAAAAATAGGGTATGTTTCAAAAAACACACTCATATAATCAGCTACCCCATGTGCGTAATCCCATGCTGCGTTTCGGTCATCTCTGGTAACTTCTTTTCCTGCTTGAGCCAATGCCCATGTCAATAGCTCAACATCTTCCCGGGGCATATTTGGTGCAGAGCTTGCCGCTATTGTATAGTACTGATGCATTAATTGTTCGCCATCCACAGGATAATCAACTTCAACTAAGTTATAACCAAGACTTTCTAAAAATGCAGCGGCTTCTAATACAGCTTTCACTGCATCTTCACTAATTGGAGTACCTGCTGGTGTTTGTGTTGTATAAGCTATCGGTGTTTGCTCTGTTAAATCAACATCATTTAATTCAGTGTCTAATAAGAAATCATGAACTGCTTCCAAATCAAACATATCTTTAGTGAGAACAAAATGGCTTGTCTGATTATTGGGATTAGATGTATCCCATTGTAGTGAACCACGGGATGGATGTAAGCCAATTAAGCCAGACCAAGCTGCTGGAATACGTGTTGAGCCACCTGCATCACTGGAAGTCGCAATCGGTACTTGCCCTGCTGCTACTGCCGCAGATGAACCACCAGATGAACCACCAGGGTTATGTTTTAGGTTCCATGGATTACGAGTTGAACCATAAAGTTCTGAATTAGTAACATTAATCCACCCATATTGTGGGAAAGTGGTCGTTCCTATTGTAATAAAGCCAGCCTCTTCTAAAATACGAACATGTCTACCATCGCGACTAGCAATGCGATCTTTCCATTTTGGTATTCCAACTGAGTTAGGACTACCTTCAACTGCACTCATTCCTTTTACAAGCAGTGGCACACCATAAAACGGCTGACCGGTATCTTCAAGATTTTCTATTTTTTTATAAGCTTGTTCCTTTGTTAAAGCAACAATATTATTTAAATCAGGGTTTGTTTTTTCAATAATAGAGTAGGCCATATCCACTAATTCACGACTTGTTACTTTCCCAGAACGGACTAAATTAGCTAACTCTAAAGCTGTTGATTGTTGATAAAGTTCTTCTGTAAGAACAAACGACTCTTCAGAATTTTCATTATCCTTTAATTTTGAAGAAATTGGATCATCATTATTTTCAATTGACTGATATGTAGCTATGTCTTGAGTTGTAACATTATATTTTAAGTCTAATTGAGTATCGTTATCATCATTCTTATTAAATAGATTATTCGAACTTTCTTGAACAGTGCCTACTGTATTTTGATTGTGATTACTCAAGTCAGAATGATCAAGCTCATTTGTTTCATCAATAGAACGGATTTTTTCTTTAGTTTCATCCGACTCAGAACTTTTTGAATCTGATTCATCATTCTGACTTACGACTTCCGTAACGTCATTTGAAACTTCTTGAACAGAACTTACTGAGTTTTGGTTACTATTACTAACATCCGAATGTCCATGCGCATTCGTTTCATCAATAGAACGGATTTTTTCTTTAGTTTCATCCGACTCAGAAGTTTTTAAATCTGATTCATCATCCTGACTTACAACTTGCGTAATGTCATTTGAAACTTCTTCTGCGTGCACATCGACTGGCACACCTACCCCTGCAAGCAATGCCAATGATAAGCTCACGGTTACAAAGTGCTTATGTCTTTTTCGCATAACTTTTTTATGTTTGTTTTCAACTAATAATGTCTTTAACATTTCATTACTCCTTTTTAATAAACTAATATCAGTTTATCTAGTAACGCAAAAGCAAACAAAGTTCAATAATATTAAATATACAAAAGAACGCATAAAACACATTTAACTAAATAAGATTCAGTTAAGTTAATTAAGAGCTATTAAGCAATAAAAATCAGATATTATAAAAACAAAATTGTTTTTAGATAAAATTGTTAAAAAATTTAAAGTAAATCATGCCGTTAGTAAAGGTTTAAACTAAAAATTTGTATTAAAAAAACCAGCCAACAAATTGTTGACTGGTTCATTAATGATGAAATTATTCTTCAGCCTCTTCTTCATCATCTTTTTCATTTATAACTTCTGGTTCTGGCATTTCTGCATCAGCACCATCTTCAACAGGCTCTAAGTCATCAGAAATATCATCGGGAGCCGAAATTGATAATACTGTCGCGTCGGCTTCAGTAATAATTTCTGCATCTTCTGGTACTTCGATTTCAGCTACTGTTAAAGAATCACCAATTTCCATACCAGTAACATCAACTGTTAATTCAGTTGGAGCGTCCGCAGGAACAATATCCATTTCAATTTCAGAAATAGATTGTGATACATAACCAACTTCAATTGCATCTTCACCAGCAATATAAACTGGAATAGACATTGTAACTTTTTCACCAGCAGTAAACGCTAGTAAGTCAATGTGACGTAATTGAGGTCTAAATGTTTCATAAACAGCTTCCTTAACGAAAACTTGTAAAGATTCACCTTCAAGATCAATTTCAAAAACACCGTTTAGTCCTACTTCACGTAAAGTATCTTCAACATCTTTTAAATCTAAAAGAATCGCTGTTGAATCTACTTTCGAACCGTAGACAACTGCAGGTAATTTACCAGCGGCACGTGCTTTTTTAGAAGCGCTTGTACCAGTCTGAGTACGTTTTTCAGCAGTAATTTTCATTCATTTCACCTTCCAAATCATAGTTTTAACTAAATATAGTCGTTATTATTAATTTAATGTGTTTAAACAAGCCACTGCCAATTATACCAAACAGACTGTGGTTTTGCAAAGGTTTTTAATCTATTTAAACTTATCCAATTATATTACTCGAGGAAATCTTTTAACTGCTTAGAACGACTTGGGTGGCGTAATTTTCTTAACGCTTTTGCTTCAATTTGACGGATACGCTCACGTGTTACGCCAAACACTTTACCAACATCCTCTAAGGTTCGTTGACGACCATCCTCTAAACCGAAACGTAAACGTAGCACGTTCTCTTCACGATCAGTTAACGTATCTAGAACATCTTTCAACTCGCCTTTAAGAAGTTCGTATGCAGCATTATCAGCTGGGCTGAGTGCTCCATCATCTTCAATAAAGTCACCTAAGTGAGAGTCATCTTCTTCACCAATTGGTGTTTCTAATGAAACAGGTTCTTGTGAAATCTTTAAGATATCACGAACTTTTTCAGTTGGAAGGTCCATTTCAGCTCCAATTTCTTCAGGTGTCGGCTCTCTTCCTAACTCTTGTAACAGTTGACGTTGGATACGAACTAACTTGTTAATTGTTTCAACCATGTGCACTGGAATACGAATAGTACGTGCCTGGTCAGCAATCGCACGAGTGATTGCTTGACGAATCCACCATGTTGCGTATGTTGAGAACTTGAAACCTTTTTCGTAGTCGAATTTCTCAACAGCTTTCATTAAGCCCATGTTACCTTCTTGGATTAAATCTAGGAAGCTCATTCCACGACCAACATAACGCTTAGCAATTGATACCACTAAACGTAAGTTAGCTTCAGCGAGTTCTTGTTTCGCTAATTCATCGCCTTCTTCGATACGTTTGGCTAAAATAACCTCTTCTTCTGCATCTAAAAGATCAACACGTCCGATCTCTTTTAAATACATACGAACTGGGTCATTAATTTTTACGCCAGGAGGAGCAATCATTTCTTCTTTTTTTGCTTTTTCGACTGTTTCTTCTTCTTTAGCAACTTGTTTTGCTAATGGATTACCGTCTTCATCAACAACGCCAATCCCCTCATCTTCAAATCGCTGAACTAATTTGTCCATGGCCTCACTTTCAAGTTCGAAAGGCTCTGCAATCTTATCACTTAAAACGACATAAGAAATCGTTTTGTCTGTTTTCTTTTTATATTCTTTTATTAATTCTTTAATTGCTTTATCAAGTTTTACGTCAGTTTTAGCCATTAAAAAATCGTCCTCCTAGATTATACTTTAAGTTTTCGGTTCAATTTAATTAATTCCGTTGTTAATTCTAATTCACGTCTAGTGTTGCCTTGACGTTTGCACTCATTTAATTCTTCAGTCAGTGTTTGTAATTTTTGTTCCAATGGATAAACTTCATAAATGTAATGAGCGTAATCAAGTATTTCTTCATCTGTTGGCTCCACATCAATTGTAATCCACATTATATCAGAAATCACTTGCTTCAATTCATCTTCTTCAACAAAGTTTAAAAAATCATCAATATCGTGATTCGTTTGCTTGAATTGTTTATAAAATAAATAAATACGTTCATAAATATTTGTTGCAAATGTAAACTCATCCGTATAATGATCAAGAATCTCTTCGACTTCAGGATAAAAAAACAATCGGTTTAAGAGTATTTCTTGTGTTACATCAATTTTAGTTCGTTTCTTTTGATTCGTACGTGTAGGTTGTAATACCGCTTTATTTCGTTGTTCATAATGAAGGTTCCGTACACGTTGATGATTATGTTCTGTCAGATGAGTTTGAACTTGATTCATAATCGTTTCTACCGATACATCATACTCATCAGCCAGTTCTTTTGCCTCAAGATCGCGCTCAACAGCTGAAGACAGCTTGGAGATCTCTTGAATCATCAATTCAATATATTTAATCCGTTCAGCTTCATTATCCAAATTATATTGTCTCTTATAGTAATCTTTCAAGAATTGGAACAGTGTCTGTCTACCGCGAGTGATGATATTATAAAGAGCTTCATTACCATATTTTTTGGCGTAGTCGTCTGGATCTAATCCATGTGGGAAGCGAACAATCTCCACATTAAGTTGACTTTGATTTTGTAAGAATTCAGCAATCTTCTTCGCTGATTCCAACCCAGCATTATCGCCATCAAATGCAATCACTAATGTATCAGCAATCGACGAAATACTCTGAATATGTTCAGTCGTCAATGAGGTTCCCATTGAAGCAATACTGTTTTGTACACCAGCTTTCCAACCGGCAATCACATCCATATACCCTTCAAATAAAACAGCTTCTTTTGATTTTCGAATTGTTTTTTTCGCTTTATCAAAGTTAAATAACAATTTTCGTTTGTTAAACAACTGTGTTTCTGGACTATTTAGATATTTTGCCGTCTTAAATCCTGATTGATCATTAGACTGAAATACTCGGCCTGAAAAACCAACTGTCTTTCCAGTATGGTTATTTAGCGGGAATATGATTCGGTTAAAGAATCGGTCTTTAAATTGATCATCATCTGGTTTCTTTTCGGAAAAAATCCCTGATTGAGTTAAAAGGTCTTCATCAATTTCTAAATCTTTTTGTGTTTTTAAATATAGTCCTAATGATTCACGTTGTCGTGGTGAAAAGCCCAACTCAAATTCTTCCATTAATTCTCGACTAATGCCTCGTGACTGAAGATAATCGTATGCCTCTTCTCCTACTTCAGCGTGGAGTAAAATATGTTGATATAGATCCTTTGCTTTTTTATGGACTGCTAGTAGTTTTCCATAAGTGGTGTCAGTTGCAGAATCCTGTTCCATTACAGCATTCTTTAATGCTTCATCGACAGGTATCTGCGATAGTTCAGCTACTTTAAATACTGATTCAACAAAAGATAATTTTTCTATTTCTTGAATAAAAGTATAGACATTCCCGCCTCTTCCGCAACTAAAACATTTAAAAATTTGTTTATTTTCGTTAACAGAAAAAGAAGGGGTTCGGTCTTCATGAAAAGGACAGTGAGCAAAATAGTTTTGTCCCGATTTATTCAAATCGACATATCGTTCGACAATATCTTTAATATTTGTTTGAGAACGAATATGGTTAATTGTTTCTTCAGGAATTCGAACCATCTTGCTCACCTCACTTAATATTGTATTTTAGCGTCATTCTACATTTTATCATAGGCAACATTCTTTGTAAATTTTAGGATATTTCTGACATATCTAAAACGTTTAACAACTCGTCTTTCGTTAATTGAGAAATTGATTTCGTATTACCTGTTTCAATGACAGAATCTACTAAATCACGCTTTTTTTCTTGTAATTCATTAATGCGCTCTTCGATTGTTCCACGAGCAATTAAGCGCAAGACTTGAACAGCTTTTTTTTGGCCAAATCGGTGTACACGATCGGCTGCTTGATCTTCAATGGCAGGGTTCCACCATGAGTCATATAAAATAACCGTGTCTCCACCAGTTAAGTTAACACCAGTTCCTCCAGCTTTCAGAGAAATTAAGAATAAATCTTTATCGCCTTCATTAAATCGTTGTGTTAATTCCAAGCGGTCTTCTTTCTTTGTCTGACCATCTAAATAGTGATAATCCATTTCTAATTTAGATAGTTCTTTACGGATAATATCTAACATTTTTGTAAATTGTGAAAATAAGACAACACGTTTCCCGTTTGACTTCGCTTCAACTAAATATTCTATTAGACGGTTTAGTTTAGCTGATTCACCATCAAAATTATTCGTCACTAATCTCGGGTCACAACAAATTTGTCGGAGTCGAGTCATTCCAGCAAGAATTCGCATATTGTTTCGTTCTAGATCATCTTCATCAATATATTCTTTTACTTCTCTTTGAATCATCGCTAATTGTGTCTGGTAGAGTCGTTTCTGTTCGTTAGATAATTCAATATATTCAGTAGTTTCTGTTTTCTCAGGCAGATCGTCAAGCACTTGTCCTTTTAAGCGTCTTAGGATAAATGGTTTAATTTTATTAGCGATAACACGAGTGTCCATTTTTTTAAAACTGTTTTTATCGCGAAACATACCTGGTTGGATGATTGAAAACAGTGTCCACAATTCATCCAGATTATTTTCGATGGGTGTACCAGATAAAGCAAATTTATTACGTGAGTTTAGTTTTGAAACTGCTTGAGTTGTCTTTGCTAAATCATTTTTAACCGTCTGTGACTCATCGAGAATGACGGTGTTAAAATATATGTCTCGATACTGTATTCCATCACGTTGAAGTAAAGGATAGCTTGTTAACCATACGCCGGTGTCAGCTTCTTTCATTCCGATGATTAAGTCTTTTCGCTCCTCGATGGTTCCAGAAATAATCACGGGATCTATGTCTTCTGTAAATTTATTAAATTCATATTGCCAGTTATATAAGACACTGGAAGGACATACTACTAAATATTTCCCTTGTTCTTCATTTATTTTGGATTGAATAAAGCTAATCGATTGTAAGGTCTTGCCAAGCCCCATGTCATCAGCTAGAACACCACCGAATTGATAAGCGTCTAACGTCTTCAACCAGTTATACCCTACTTCCTGGTAGGGTCTTAAATCAGCTTGAATTTGCTTAGGTACATCGTAGTTTATCTCTTTCGGTTCGAGTAGTGATTTCGCTAGACGAACAAAACGATCACTCTTTGCAACGTTTTGGTTTTCAAGTAATGATAACCCTTGATACAAAGGGACTTGTACGGTACTTCTAAGATCTTTATCTTCAAGCATTAAATTATTCGCAACATCATTTAATAATTCGAATTGCTTTTCTTTTAAGTCGACAACTGCCCCTGATGATAGCTTATAATAGCGGCTTTTATTAGATCTTAAAAGAGCTATGATATCTCTAATCTCATCAGGTTCAATATCTTCTAATTCAAAATCGACTTCGAGTAAATTGGAATCTTCATTGACTTCAACAGAAATCATCTGCTTCTGATCTGCTTGGTAGCGTAATTTTTTCACTGCATCAGTCAAATACATATCAAAGTCAGAGATTAATTTTCCTATGCTTTCATAAATCACTTCACTGATATCATCTAACTGATTTACTTTCCATTTACCATCTTCAAATCTCACTTTAGGTAAATGATCGTGTAATTGCTCCATTAATTCTTGTTCTTTAAGGTGTTTTCTAATCATTATCTTTTCGGATACATTATCACTGCTGTCTTTACTAAGAGGCTTAATTGATAATTCACCATATTTGAAGATCGGCTCAATAATCAGTGATTGGTTAATATAATCAATATATAACTCACCTTGAAGCGGCTCGTTAAAGAGTAACTTCTGAATATCATCGGATAAACGAATTTCATAGTGATGATTCAGTGTTGGATAAATATAAGACATAAAATCTATAAATTCTACATTTCTAAATGAAATGGGTTGATACTGTGACTCTTTAAAGATATCTATGACACTTTTGAAGATGTGATATTCATTGGATGACATGCCAAAGAAGTGGTGATTGATTTCAACTAAGTGACTTTCATCAACAAAGAAAATCGTATCCTGATTAAAGTCAATCCCTTTAATTTCAAAATAATAGCGTGTTCCTTGTTTTAACACTTCAAAGTAAATTGGAAACATAGATAAATTCTTTGTGTATTCAATAGACTCTAATTGATCAATTGATGATAGCAGTCGCGGAGGTCTAGCAAATCGAACATAGCCACCATCAGTTTCTTTAAGCAAATAAAGTAGGTCACTTACATATTGATTTGGAATTTCAAGTTCGGTTTTATTCGCGTAAGAAACGTCCTGAATTTGCTGGGAAGATTTATTCATCATTGAATAAATCGTCAAGAGAAGTAACAACACACGCTTATCTTCTGGTGCAATATAATGCTTTTCTGATTCGTAAGTAAAGTTCTTACCGAACTCATGTGTTTCACCATCGACGAGTATTTTGGCTATTTGTGGAATGTTTTTAATCACATAGAGATGATCTAAGCCTACTTTTAAGTACAACTCAAAATGTCTTCTGAAAAAATTACCACTACAATTTATTATAAACTCTATGTTAACGCGTTCTTTGCCTACATAAGAGATATGATCTACTTGATACTTAGAAAAAGAGGTTTTCAACTTTTCTAAAACATTTGCCCCTTGGAAAGATGCAAAAGAGGCTGTTTTCGGTGTTTTTTCCGGCTGCTTGTGTTTAGCTTTTTCAGATAGATTAACTGTATTTAAATAAAGCATACTACCCACAACGTGCTTACATGCTCCTGAGTACTTTTTAAAAGCTTCACAAGTACAATGGTATTTTCTGGCTACACCATTCTTTAAGAAGCTAATCTGAGTCGTGTATACTTTACCTCTATTATTTACTGTAAACTTAATCATTTGATCTTTAGATATCACTTCATGATTCGTTATATTAGCTGTTTCAAATAAATGTTTACCTTTTTCAAAAACGGTTTTATTCGTTGATAAAGATTTAATTGTGGATTCTGGGAAAAACTGTTTTTTAAACAAAGCTTTCATTCCTTATTAAACTTTTTCTTCAATAGTTAATTATAGCAAATTTAAAACAAAAAGCCCAATATCTCTAACCGTGTCTTCTCACAGCTAGTTGATATTGGACTTTAACTAAATAGATAATTGTTATTATTCTTATTTTGTAACTAACTGGTTAAAGTCTGCAAATGAATTAGCGTAGTTATGAATTTCATTAAGTAACGCATAACGATTAGCTTTTACTGATTCATCTTCAGTGTTTACCATGTTGTTATCAAAAAAGTCTACTATTTTTGGACTGATGGCTTCTAGAGCCTCATAACGTTTCGATGCCTCTTTAGTTTCAATAAAATTGTCTTTAAGTATTTTAGTTTGATCTATTAACGCTTTTTCGGACTCACTTTGAGAAAGTTTAATATCAACTGGTTCAGTCGTTGATACTTTCTCCGCTAAATTAGCAACACGTGATAGTGATTCTGCGACTAATTTGTATTCTGTAGTATTTTGATTTTTAGCTAACACTATCGCTTGGTTAATAATTGCGGTCGGGTTAAGAATGCGTGCAGATATTGCAGCTTGACGAATATCATAGGCAATATCGTGCTGATCTTTAAGATATTGATTGATTCGCTCACGGATGAATAATTCTAAATCTTTAATGAATTCGTGATCTTTAATTTCCAACACATTAGCCATTTCACAAAATAGATCATGTAAATCAAATGACAAGCGATTTGCTTCTATAATACGGATTAAACCGTAAGCTGCTCGTCTTAATGCAAATGGGTCATTCGAACCAGTTGGGACTAGACCAATAGAGAAGAACATCATCAGTGATTCTAACTTATCAGATAATGATAAGATTGCTCCCACTTTAGTTTCTGGTAATGCGCCTCCTGAAGATGTTGGTAAATACTGTTCACCGATTGCTACAGCTACCGTATCTTTAACTCCTTGTTCTGCTGCATAGACTGATCCAATATAGCCTTGGAGAGTTGAAAACTCATTTACTACGGCAGTTACAAGGTCAAACTTGTAGATATATGCTGCTGCTTTCGTATCTGTAATGACTTCTTGATCTAACAGAATTTCTTTAGCTAACAAATCAATGATACTTTCAACGCGTTTTTGTTTATCCCCCATTGAACCGAGTTTTTCATGATAGGTTACTTTATTTAATTTTTCAACGAATTCAGCGATTGAATATTTTTTATCTTCTTCGTAAAAGAATTTAGCATCTTCAAGTCTAGCGATTAAAACTTTCTCGTTCCCTTTAACTACATTTTCTAAATGATTGTCATCCCCATTTCGAACACCAATGAAATACGGTAGGAATTGCCCCTCTTTAGATCTTACTGGGAAATAACGTTGATGATCAGCCATAGATGTTTCTAAAATTTGTTCTGGAACATCTAAAAATGCTTCATCAAAATTTCCATAAAATACTGTTGGATACTCCACTAAATCTGTTACTTCATCAAGTAAATCTTGATTGTAAAGTGGACTTTCCCAGTTGTTTTCTGTACATAGATCGTTTATTTGATCAATAATCAGTTGTTGGCGTTTTTGACGATCAGCAATGACAAATTCTTTTTTCAAAGCCGTTTCGTAATCATCAACGGATTTAATAGAGATATTGTTTCCTAAAAAACGATGTCCTAATGATTCAGTACCACTTTCAACATCAAAAAATGAACTTTGAACAACTTCATCATCAAGTAATGTAATCAGGGTGTGAACTGGACGTATATATCGGTCTGTTCGACGGCCCCACTTCATACTTACTGGGAAATTTAATTTCTTAGCTACTGAAGGGATATCTTTTAAAACCTCAGCGACATCTTTCCCTGGTTCATGCTTTTCGATAAAAATATATTCTTCGCCATTAACATCTTTAAAGATAATATCATCGACTGATTTGCCTTGTCCTTTAGAAAATCCAATAGCTGCCTTTGACCAGTTACCTTCATCATCTAAGGCAATTTTCTTAGAAGGACCTTTGACTGTTTCAAATTTATCAGCTTGCTTATCCGGTAAACCCTTAATAATAGCGGCTATTCGTCTTGGAGTCGTAAAAATTTCAATGGTATCATAGCTTAAATCAACTTCTTCTAAAAATGATTTAATATTTTCTTTAAATTGTTTTTCTACACTTAAAATTACACGTGATGGTAGTTCTTCCATACCAATCTCAAATAAAAAATTGTGAGTCATATTATTCAAATCTCCCTTCATACTTCTCTAACCATTCTTTACGTTCATCGTTATTCAGCAATGGGAATTCGAGTTTGTAGCGTTCCTCAACAAACTGTCGAGCGATATTTCGAGCCATATTACGAATACGTTTGAGGTAATCAGCACGTTCAACTGCTGAGATTACACCTCTTGCATCTAGTAAGTTGAATGTATGGCTTGATTTAAGAACATAATCATAAGCAGGGTGTACTAAGCCATCTTCAATTAATCGAAGAGCTTCTTTTTCAAAAACATTAAATTGATTAAATAACATATCAGAATCTGATACATCAAATGAGTAAGTTGATTGTTCATATTCAGGCTGTTTAAAGATATCACCGTATTTAACACCTTCGGTCCACACTAAATCATAAACACTATCAACATCTTGAATATATGATGCTAAACGCTCAAGACCATAAGTTAATTCTGCCGTCACCGCATCAACTTCCATGCCCCCAACTTGTTGGAAATAAGTGAACTGTGTTACTTCCATACCATCTAACCAAACTTCCCAACCTAAACCGGCACAGCCTAGTGAAGGGTTTTCCCAGTTATCTTCTACAAAACGAATATCATGTTCTAGCGGATTAATACCTAGTGCTTCTAAACTTTTTAAATAAAGTTCTTGAATATTTTTAGGAGAGGGCTTCATAACTACTTGAAATTGGTGGTGTTGAAATAGACGGTTCGGATTTTCACCATATCGCCCATCATCGGGACGGCGTGATGGTTCAACGTAAGCAGCGTTCCACGTCTCCGGTCCGTTACTTCTTAAAAAAGTATACGGACTCATCGTTCCCGCTCCTTTTTCTGTGTCATAAGCATTTAATAATAAACAGCCTTTTTCAGACCAATAGCTTTGTAACTTTAAAATAATTTCTTGAAATGATATTTTTTTCTCACTCATATTAATGCATTCCTTTCTAACAAAACAAAAATTCGTCCCTATACTGATAAAATCTTTCATCAGTATAGGGACGAATTCTCGCGGTTCCACCCTACTTCTAGTACACGTACTAGCACTTCTACTTGTACTCCGGAGGCCTTTCAAATAATACTTCTTTACTTGGCTCACACTGTCCCAAATTCGCTTAAAAAGTGTATTCATTCTACTTATTCCATCAACATACGACATATATATTTATCTTTATTTTACTAGAGGAATTTTTATTGTCAATCATCTTGTAATAATTTTCCCCATTTATTCATCTGCCTAATGAACTCTTTACTTTTTAAACGGATCCCCACTGACTCATCATAAATATAATCAATAACCGATTGTATATTTTGCTTCGTTTCATCTGCGATAGATATATTTTCTAAATTTTCTAAATTGATATTTAAAAAGCGGTTCATATAAAATAACGATCTAGGATCAGCATGAAGCCGGTGTTCATCTTCATGATAATGATGTTGACAAAGTACCCCTCCGAACTTACTTGAAAAATCAAAGGGACCATTTGGGTTTCCACAAATGACACAAGCATGAAGTTGTGGCATCACTCCAAAATAGTACAATAACTTCACTTCGAAAATATTCATGATGATTTCGGCATCTAGACCGTTATTAATTGCTTCTAAGCCATAATGCAATTGATTAAATAAAGGATTGGCTATTTTACGATCTTCCATACTCGCATCAATTAGACCACATATATAGGTGGCGTAAGCATTTTTAAAAATATCATGCTGGACAACGGTGTATGGCTCAACCTGCTTAGCATCGCGAATAAAAGAAAGCCCACTTTTACGTAAGTCAACTATATATGTCGCATAAGTAAATGGTTCGATAATATGATTTAATGATTGATTTGGATTCTTTGATCCTCTCACATAGAACATTAATTTTCCCACATCTTTTAAAAATAATTTGACTAAAAAATCGCGTTCTTTATATTTACGTTTTGAAAGAACAATACCTTCTAATTCTTGCAGATGAGCCATGTAATCACCTAATATTCATCTTTGTTATATCCGTATTCATCTAAGTAAGATGGTTTGTTTCGCCAGCCTTTTTGAACTTTAACCCATAACTCTAAATATATCTTATCTCCAAGAAGTTTTTCAATATCTTTACGTGCCATCGTCCCAATGCGTTTTAGCATCTTGCCGCCTTTACCAATAATGATACCTCTTTGGCTCTTGCGTTCGATAATGATACTTGCAAACACATGAACTTTGCCTTCACCGTCGCGCTCTACCTTATCTGTAACAACAGCGACAGAATGAGGTACTTCTTCTTTTGTTAAGTGAAGCACTTTTTCACGAATCAATTCAGAAATAATAAAATATTCTGGATGATCAGAAATTTGATCTTCTGGATAGAATTGAGGTCCTTCTGGTAAATAACTTTTAATCGTTTTTAGAAGCTCTTCAATATTCTGACCTTGTAATGCAGACGTTGGAATGATTTCTGCAAAATCAAATTCAGCTCGGTACTGATCAATAATTGGCAGTAAGTCATTTGGATGGACTTGATCAATCTGGTTTAAAATTAGAAAGACTGGCGTATCTGTTGTTGCCAATTTTTCCATAATAAAGCGGTCTCCAGGCCCAAGTTTCTGACTCACATTCACTACAAATAAAACGACATCAACTTCATTGATCGTACTTACGGCTGAATCAACCATAAATTGTCCTAATTTATGTTTCGGTTTATGTATGCCAGGTGTGTCAATAAAAACAACCTGACTGTCTTCAGTTGTATAGATCCCTTGTATTTTGTTTCGAGTAGTTTGAGCTTTATCACTAATAATTGTAATTTTCTGACCAATGATGTTGTTTAATAAAGTTGACTTCCCAACATTTGGACGCCCAATCAAAGTGACAAAACCTGATTTAAAAGCTGTTTCGTTTGTTTTCATTTTTCCATATCACCTGACTTAAAATAACCTGGTAGTAATTCGCTCACCGTTGTTTCAAATTCATCGCGGTTCGTATTTGTTAAAAGAACGGGCATATCATCTTTGCAAAATTCAGCAATCACTTGTCGACATGCGCCACAAGGACTAATTGGTCCGTCAGTATTGCCTGTGATCACTAAATATTTAAAATCTGTGTGACCTTTCGCAATCGCACTAAAAATCGCTGTCCTTTCAGCGCAGTTCGTCAAACCATACGATGCGTTTTCAATATTACAGCCTCCAAATATTTTACCCTCTTCTGTCATCAAAGCAGCACCCACTTGAAATTTTGAATACGGTACATATGCTTTGTCTAACATACCTTCTGCAGTTGCTATTAAATTATTTTTTTGTTCTTTGTTAATCATGACTGAAACCCCTCACTAGAAAAGTGACAAAATTTTCGGAAGAAATAATAACGTGCCAATAACTACAGCGAAGAAGGAAGAAATTAACACTGTCCCTGCAGCAATATCCTTAACCTTTTTAGCTAATGGATGATATTCATTTGTCACTAAATCTACTAAATTTTCAAAAATCGTATTGATTAGCTCTGAAAATATAACTATAAAACAAGCCATCGTTAGCCATAAATATTCTTTCGTATTAAAAGAAAACAAAAATCCTAAAATAAAAACAATTATCGTCGAATAGACGTGTTTACGAATATTGCGTTCTTCAGTATAGGCAACTCGAATACCTTCCCACGCATATTTAAAAGATTCTAAAAATGTATCGTTTTTTTTGGGACTCTCCATTATCTTTCAACCCCAAATTCAGATAAAATGGTTTCTTGAAGCGAGAACATTTCTTTTTCGTCTTCTTTAGTCAAATGATCATAGCCATTTAAGTGTAAAAAGCCGTGAACGACTAGAAAAGCAAGTTCTCTTTCTTCAGAATGACCATAATCACTTGCCTGCTCTTTCATTTTATCAATTGAAATAAATAAGTCTCCGAGTTCATTGGAGAAACCAAATTCGTCATCATCTAAATCCATATTCTGTAGTGGATCATCCTCAGTCATATCATTCATCGCAAATGAAATGACGTCTGTCGCATAATCTTTGTTACGATAAATTTTGTTAATTTCTTGAATTTTAGGATTATCTACCAATGTTACTGACATTTCAACACTGTCATCTAGTTCGAGATAATTAGCTGCAAAACTTAAAACTTCTTGAATTAAAGTTGATGTTTGTTCGGTTAGCTTATTTGTTTGGTCTATAATTTGTATATACATAAGCTATTCTCCGTTCTTTAATTGATTCACATCGACTGGTTCAGTGGACTCTTCCTTTATGTCTGGTTGAGGTTTACTATCAAATTCTGATAGATCATTAGATTGAAGCCATTTTTGCTCAGCACCATAAGCTTCAATAACTCTAGATACTAATCGGTGACGAACAACGTCAGATGTCGTAAAGGTAACATGTCCGATACCAGTTGTTTTCTTTAAGATTTTGTTCGCATGAACTAACCCGCTTTTTACACCATATGGTAAGTCAATTTGACTAGCATCGCCGTTAATAACCATTTTAGAGCCAAAACCTAAACGTGTTAGGAACATCTTCATCTGTTGAATCGTTGTATTCTGGGCTTCATCTAAAATGACAAAAGCATCATCTAACGTACGTCCACGCATATAGGCCAAAGGTGCAATTTCGATCGTTTCACGTTCCATAAGACGGTTTGTATGGCTAACGCCTAAAATACTGTATAAAGCGTCATAAAGAGGCCTTAAATAGGGATCAACTTTCTCTTTCAAGTCGCCTGGTAAGAACCCTAAACTTTCACCGGCTTCAACGGCTGGTCTTGTTAAAATAATACGTTTCACTTCGTTACGGCGTAAAGCTTCGACAGCTAAAGCTACTGCAAGAAATGTTTTTCCTGTACCAGCAGGACCAATACCAAAGACAATATCATTTCTTTTAATGGAATCGACATAATATTGCTGTCCAACATTTCGTACTCGAATAGCTTTCCCGTCAACATCTCGACCTATAATGTGCTCATTCATTTTCATAAAGAGGTTTAAATGACCACTTTTGGCTAAACGAATAGCACCTAAGACGTCCTGTTCTTTAATTTTTTGTTCTTTATCATAGAGCAATTCTAATTGGGAAAGAATTTCACCGACTAGAACCAGTTGATCTTCTTCACCTTTCAAGATGACTTTATTACCTCTTGTGTTCATTAAAATGCCAAATTCCTCTTCTAAAAGGGTAAGGTGTTTATTCTGAGCACCAAAAATAGAAATCGCTGATTCAGGGTTGTTAAATGTTCGAATAGATTGAAACGGTTGATCGGTCAAAAATAGATCGCTCCTTCAATTTTTTAAGTTTAAAATTTAA
>DATGUS010000057.1:0-38075 GCA_035301245.1 Alloiococcus sp.
TCGTTCGACTTGCATGTATTAGGCATGCCGCCAGCGTTCGTCCTGAGCCAAGATCAAACTCTCATTTTGAATGAGTCAAGCCTACACCGGCTTGATTCGTTTGATTGCTCAATAATGTTGTCCATAAGTTTTTTTGAAAAACTTATTTAAAAAATGCTTGAATTGTCTCGATTCAAAAGAATCGAAGACCCTTGCACATCTTGGTTGTATATCTTATTTAGTTTTCAAAGATCTAAAGGTCATGGCTTATTTGCCACAAGATTTATTATACCATAATTAGAATTTAAATGAAAGTAAAAATAAAAAATATTTTATTTTTTACTCATTCGCTTCCTAAACAGTAATTTTATTATATAATTATCTTTTTTGTTTGTCAAGATAATTTTAATATATTGTAAAATTTGTGTTGTTGCTTCAAATCAGTAACGAATATAATAGTAACAAGTTTAAATGATTTCGTCAACACTTTTCTTAAATTAATTTTGTTTTTTAATTTCTCTGTTTTAAAGCCAAGTGCATCAGTTTATACATGAAGTTTCAAAGGCTTTAATCCACATGGTGCACGGTATCATCCATACTAACTATAGAGGATAATATTTAGGTACCAATTCATTGCAATTTTTCTGCTGTAAAATAATCATTTGTTGCTCATATATATTGGTGATTGCTCTTGTAGACTCTGTGACTTCTTCATCAATGTTGTATATAATTTTTAAAATTGAAATCTCTAATCTGGATAGTCCCGTTTATAGATGGGTGGCAACGATTTGAATGCAATCTGATCATTGATATCCTCATTCATCGTCACAACATAGATAATACTTGAAATAAATAGTTTATTCTCTTTCGATTTTTGAATCGTTGCTTAGACATTGTTCTAGCAAAATTTTTGCTTTTTTGCTTCCTATTCTTAAACATAAAATAGAGTAATCCAAAGTAGGACTACTCATTTAATGTTAAGAAAGGTCCAGTTTTTCCGTATTAAATCGTATCAGTTAAATAGATTCCTTCGTCAGCATACCCGAGTAAGATTCAATAAAACATCTCAGCTTTTTACATTGCCACACATGTTTATACAGTTACTTCTCTCCTAACCATCACAAAGGGATTAAAAAGACAGCTAACAATTTAATTCTATCTGGATAAACGAAACTGTGTTATACTGACTTAAAAGGAGGGGTATTATGTCATCTATTAATCGAATGACTTATATTGAAACTTACGTTAACAACAACAAGAAATCTGCAGTACTAGCTTATGCTTTATGGTTTTTCTTTGGTATGTTTGGAGCCCACCGATTTTACATGGGTAAAGTTGGGACAGGACTAGTTCAGCTGGCACTGACAATATTCTTTGCATGGTGGACCTATGCCATTATTCCAGGAATTTGGGTTTTGATTGATGCTTTCTTACTGCCAGGTATGCTTGCCAATAATAAAAACAAGCTACGCCAAGAAGCAATTGCCTTGTCAGAATCCAGCAATTAATTTATATACTTAGTAGAAACCACCCACATAAAGACAATATTGTTTTTATGCTTGGGTGGTTTTCTTTATTTCAAGGCAGATTCATTCAAAAGTCATAAAAATCATTCATATTACATTTTTATAAGTGTTTTCATTGGCTTTGCTACTAACTTTCGTTACAATAAAGATGTGTAATCTTTTAAGTTTTAACATGATTAAAGGAGGATTATTATGGGAAGATTAAATGGTAAAGTTGCAATTGTTACAGGCGGTGCAGGCGGCATGGGTGAATCCCACGCGCGTCTATTCATCGAAGAGGGTGCTAAGGTAACAATCTCAGATATCAACGAAGAAAACGGTCAAAAGCTTGCTGAAGAACTCGGCGAAAACGCCCTATTTATTAAACACGACGTTACAAAAGAGTCAGACTGGCAAAAGATTGTCCAAGAAACTGAAGACAAGTTCGGCCCCGTTTCAATTCTTGTTAATAACGCTGGTGTATCAACTGTCTTATCAGCAGAGCACTCATCGCTTGATGACTACATGAAGATTATTAACATAAACCAAGTTTCTGTATTCTTAGGCATGAGAGAAGTTGTTAAATCAATGAAGAAAGCAGATAAAGGGTCAATCGTTAACATTTCATCAATTAATGGCTTAAAGGGTGGTGCAATTGGCTATACAGATACTAAATTCGCAGTGCGTGGTATGTCTAAAGCAGCTGCGAAAGAATTCGCTCAATACGACATCCGCGTAAACTCTGTCCATCCTGGTATCATCAACACGCCAATGGTTCAACAAAGTGAAGCATACGACCAAATCCAAGAAATGGTTAAGTCTGTACCACTTCAACGTATGGCTGAGTCAGAAGAAATTTCTCAAATTGTACTCTTCTTAGCTTCTGATGAATCAAGCTACTCAACAGGTTCTGAATTCCTAGCTGATGGTGGTATCCTAGCTTAATTAAGACAAAGATTTAAATTAGCAACCTTAGTATTGCTTACTTAAGGCTGGATGGAACTACTCCTGTTAGGTTACCCGCTCATTCTCATTACTTTCGAGTCAGATTTAACGTTATTCTAGTAAAGGGCTTCGGCATCTTGCATGACATAACTGAGCAGAGCAAATAGACCACCTGGAAAGCTCATCCAGCGACAATTTCCATCCAGCCACCTGATATTAAGTCAAGCGATCATCGTCATTTATTTCGCTAAATTATTTCCTATATATAAAACCACACCCCCTTTTTCACTGATTAAGATGACAAGCAACAGTAATAAGATCGTTTTGTTTACACTGACTTATTACTCTACTTCTATTCAGTAAAAAAGGGGGGCTTTTTATAAAGACCTCTTTAAGATTTAATAGCTTATTGGACTTTTTTTCTATATAACCATTCAGTTAAAAATGTTAATGCTAATCCTATGACCGTTAACCATACACCTGGGACGAGTTGTTTATTTTGATACTTTAATTCAATCATTTCTTCTCCCTCTTTTAACGGTATCCCTACAAAACCAACATTCACTTTAATGGGTGTACGTTTCTCTCCATTCACTTTAGCTTCCCAACCTTTTTCATAAGGAATGGAGGTAACGAGTAAACCACCCTCTGTATTTTTTAAAGTTCCTTTAACTGTCTCATTATCAAACGTTTTAATATTTAACGCTCTTTCGTGTTTTTCTTCTGATAATTGTCTATCATTTTCAAGATTTATCGGTAGCGCATAAAGCTTTATATCATCTATTGTAAAGTTACCTGTATCTTTAAAGGTAATTGAAATAGGATGATCATCTTCTACTCGACCTAGATTAACGAAGAATTGATCACGGTCAAAATAGGTACTAAATGTATGTTGATCAGATTGTCTAAATGATTTACGGCGATCATTATATTTAAAGACGATATCATAACCAGTCTTATCATAAGTATAGAAATGAGATTCGTCCGTCTTATAATCCATGCCTTCTAATGAAATAAAAAGTTCATGATTTGACAGATCATTTGCCTCATCCAACGAAATCGTTATACTTTGATCTACTTCATCAATGTTCAACTGATAAGACTTAGTAGCTTCAAGCTTTTTACCTTCATAAGAGATATTATAGGGAATTGTTTTGGAGCTTGTGATTTGAGATGGGGCAATCGAATCACTTTGAGTTAGCAATTCTGAATCTTCTATATCTTCTACTACTGCCACTTGGCTCAATACTTCTTCTTTATCAATCGGCGTTAATGTGCTGAACGTTTCTTCTGACAGATAATCATTCATCACATAGGCAAATGGATAGGCGTAGTTTGTCTTCGCTAAAACTTTTTCATCATTAGATACTGCTTCATCCACTTGATAGCTATCAGGTATATAAGTGTCGTTTTCTCGGTCTGTGATAATATATTCGACGTTCATTAAATAATTAGCAAAGCGTCGGTCGTCTAATCCGTTACGAAGTGGCTGAATGATCTGATACGGAGCGAGCATTAATGCTTCTGAAAAATCTGCAATCGATTTATTTGTAATGGAAAGATAATGACTTAATCCCATTTGGTCATGATAAATATATTGATTACGTACATGATTATCCTTCGAGGTATTTCCTATTCGATAAACGTGGTCATCTGGTAAATGCTTTTCAAGACCACCGAACAACTGACGGTATTCTTCAATGGAATTATTCAAGGGTTTGGTAGTGCTAATCGTATTTGCTCCATAGGGCATATAGTAGTTTAGACCATTCATTATCATATTTAAAGCTATCACAGCCACAAGCAATAGCATCGTATAATCTATTTTATTCTTTACGGTTTCCTTATTCTCTCTCCAAAGTATGATCCATAAAGCCCACCCGACAACTATCGGAGTTAAATAGTAAACAAATTTATTCGTCAAAAACATACTAACGGTATAAATCACAGTAAAGAATCCAAGTATACCTGCAATATTTTTTAAATCATTTTTACCAATTCGGTCACGATTATCGATAAAAAATCCAGTCCCTAGTGATAAGAAAAATGGAACTGCGAAACTAAATCGATTATAAGGTCCAGAAAAACCATTCATCATTGAACCGAAAAATGGAAAAAGTAAAAACAGTGTGAGAATAATCAAAATATAAAAAATTGCTTGTTTTTCTTTACGTGTTTTCCATAAATAATACAGACCAAATAAGGTAAAAGCTGAAAAACCGCCCACACTCCAGAAATAAGCGTTAGGCACAAACAAGTTGTGGATTAAAGCAACATAATAGTCTAGTTGATAATGCACCAAGTTGATAGCTACACCTTCAGCACTTCTTGATGAATTTAAAAAACCATACACCATAGGTAAGAAAATGAAGCCACTAATTAATAGTCCAAGAATATAATGTAGAAAAGAACACCCTACTATTGTTGCTAATCGTTTTTTGTCTTCAATACCAAACACTACATAATATCTAACGACTGCATAAATAAAGACTAGGATAGTTAATTTGTAAAAGAAGTAGAAGTTTGCTATAGCTCCTAAAGCAGTAATGACTGTGAAGAGCAAACCCGATTCATCTTGGATAATCTTTTCGGAACCCAAGCATAAAAGTGGGAACCAAATTAACGGCAGAATGAAAAACGGATGGCGATTAATATTTAATAACACATAAAAGCTAAAAGTGTACATAATTGCACCAATCAAGCCAGCATAATGAGAGGCTTTTATTCTTCTAGCAAATATTAAGTAACTGAGCCCAACACACCATACTCGTAAAAAAATGAGTAGGTGAAAAGAAAACTCTCTTAGACTTTCTGGGAATAAGACACCAAGATAGACGAACGGATCGCCTAATACATAATAACCATATGCTGTTATCGTGTCTGCACCAGGACCAATCGACCAGCTCCATTGAGGAAACGGCTCACCTTTAAAAAGACCTTGGAGTACTTTGACATAGTCATCAAATAATTGGAAGTGTTGCGAGAACCCATCACTCTCCCAAATGAATGAACCGCCCATCGCAAAGTAAACACTAAAAATCCCTAGACTAATTGCTACAAAAATCAGTGTATAATGCAAAAACGTTCGTTTTGAAATATCAGCATTTACTGTTTTAGTAGATTCAATCATTAATCATCCTCCTGTTTAAAAATGTACAATTTGCTGAAGACATAATTAAGAATGACAATAATAAATTGTACAGCGATTTTGGCGATTGTTGTGTCCATTAAGATTAAATCTACTAACAGCCACATGCTTAACATATCAACGACTGCCGAAACCGCTCTTAAACTGACAAATTTTAAAAACTCACTCATCACATGTTGCCATGTTGGTGACTTCGAGCGGAATACAAACCGTTTATTTGTAAAAAAGGCGAATAAAATCGCCGCCACAATCGAAATGAAGTTAGCAATCAGGTAAGGGATGCTCAGTATTGAATCAAACAGAAAAAAGACAATAATATTAACGGCTGTTGTCGCTACACCGAATATAAAATATTCAATTAATTGACGATGTTCCATATATAATGTTTTCAATTTATTCATTACGAGCATCCTTATTTTCTTGATTTGAATCTTCTCTTACTAAATAAGTGGGCCGGTTTTTCGTTTCGACAAACACACGCCCAAGATATTCACCGATGACCCCTAAAGAAATTAATTGAATGCCTCCTAAGAACAAGATAGAAGCAATCAACGTTGGGTAACCTTCCAAACTTGACCCGAACAATAGAGTCTTTCCTATTTCATAAGCTAAAAAGCCAAAAGCAAATACTGAAATAAGGAACCCCATGTAAGACCAAATTTTAAGCGGCATAGTACTATAAGAAGTAATACCATTTAAAGCGAGGTTAAATAAATCTAAGAATTTCCATTTTGTTTCGCCGGCAATTCGCTCCTCTGCATGATAGCTAATTTCTTTCTTATTAAATCCGATCCATCCGTACATGCCTTTTGTATATCGTTCTGTTTCGCGAATTTGTTTTAGCGCTTCGACACATTTGCGGTCGAGCAGTCGAAAGTCTCCGACATGCGGATAAACTTCTTTACCAGAAATAAACTGAAGTATTTTATAGTAATATTTTGAGGTGAATTTCTTAAAACGGCTTTCACCATCACGTTCTTGGCGAACCGCATAAACATCATCATAACCTTGTTCCCACCAATGAATCATTGCTTTAATCACTTCAGGTGGTTGTTGTAAATCAGCATCCATCACAACGACAGCATCTCCTTTAGCATAATCAAAGCCTGCTAGCATAGCAACTTCTTTACCAAAGTTACGTGATAAGTCGATATAGCGAACTTCATTACGCGTAACTGCGTATTCTCTAAGTAAAGGGATCGTCGAATCGGTACTACCATCATTAATAAAAAGAAACTCAAAATCATAGCTTTGAATCTCTTCAATCAATGAATCGAGACGCTTAAATAATGTTTTAAACATAGCCGATTCATTATATGAAGGGATAATGATAGTGATTAACTTCTTATTTTCGTAACTTTGTTTATCCATTATTGTTACCACCTATTTTCTGAAAAATAACAGGCATAGCAGAAAAATTACTCTGCTATACCTCTCTCTCATTTTAAATAATTAGCTTAGTTGTTACTCTAATTCTTTGTTTTCTAAATACTCGACATAGGCGTCTTTTGTTTCTTCAATATTATCATCACCGAATTTATCAGAATGCCAGCGGTCAATTTGATATTCACCAACTTCATGGCCGAAGTATTTATTATATCTTGCTTTAAATAAGCGGAAGAAATAGCTAACAATCACTTTTAAGATTGCATACATTGGAATACCAAATACCAGTCCGAACAGACCAAACAAATCTCCCATAACGAGTAATGTGACGATAATGGTTACAGGATGAACATGTAATTGTTTACCCATGACATTGGGTTCGATTAAGTTACCTTCAATAAATTGAATCAATAACCAGACGCCTACTAAAAGCAGAACTTTGGTAAAGGAATCAAATCCAGCAATAATCACTGCTGGCACGAAAGTCATTGTCGGACCGATATATGGAATGAGTGACATAATTCCACCGAAGACCCCTAGTGCTCCTGCGTAATTCAGACCAATTAAACTAAATCCGATAAACATCATTACAGCGTTTACGATAGCAATCGTAAACTGACCTTTAATATACGCACCAACTTGAATATTCACTTCAGTTCCAATGCGAATCAAACCTTGTCGCCATTTTGGTGGTGTAAAATATAACAGACCCCGAACAATTTTCTGTTCGTCTTTTAATAAGAAGAAGAGAATAATTGGGGCTACTGCTAATGTAAAGAATACGTTCGTTACACCCGATACAACACCTGAAACATTTGTTAATCCAGTAGACAACACATCGCCGAAGTTATGAAATACCGAGTCAGAAATGTTTTGCGCTTGATCAATCAGTTGATTGAAGACATCATTGGCTGGTAAGTTTTGGGCAAAATTCTGTGCTTGCGTTAACATATCATCTATAAAGACTGGCATTGTTTCAATTAAATTAGTCACTTGTTCTTCCAACACTGGAATGAGTACAGCTGTAAATAAACCAATTAATACAAAAATTAGAATGAAAACCAGAGCAACCGCCCATGTCCGGCTCATCTTTTGACTCATTTTTGTAACAAGTGGGTCAATTAAATAATAAAGTAGTACGGCTATGATTAGTGGCATTAAAATATTGGAAACAATGACAATTAATGGTGTGAAAATAAATTCAATTTTTGTTAGGACAAAAATTGTTATCGCTACTAAAAATGCTATAACCACTGTAAATAAGAGGCTATAACCTCCTAAAAAATCAATCCATCTTGTTTTTTTCATCACTTCATCTCCTTGTTAAATAAGATAAGGCATTCTTACAAAAGAATGCCAGAAACCTTAATACTATCTCTCGATGTTCTTCATCGTTGGAAATAATAGGACATCTCGAATTGTATGTGCGTCTGTCAGCAACATAACTAAACGGTCAATACCGATTCCTAGGCCTCCTGTAGGTGGCATTCCATATTCCATCGATTCTACATAATCGCTATCAATTTCGTGAGCTTCATCATTTCCTGCTTCACGCTCTTCCATCTGATGTTCGAAACGTTCACGCTGATCGATTGGGTCATTCAACTCAGTAAAGGCATTTCCATACTCATTACCAGCAATAAACAACTCAAAACGATCAGTAAAACGATTGTCATCTTTATTTTTCTTAGCTAATGGAGAAATGGCTGTTGGGTGACCATACACGAAGGTTGGTTGTCGTAATTTATGTTCAATGAATGTTTCAAAGAACTCATTAACCACATGACCAAATTGTGCATAGTCTTCTACTTCAACATTATGCTCTTTCGCTAATTGACGTGCTTCACCATCTGACATTTCTTGCCAGAAGTCTACACCAGTTTCTTCTTTAATTAAATCAACCATATGACGGCGTGCCCATCTTGTTTCTAGGTCGATTGTCTCATCACCGTACTCAACAATCGCAGTGCCGTTAACTTTGATAGCAACTGAACGGATTAAATCTTCAGTTAAGTCCATGACATCCCAATAATCTTGGTAAGCTGTATACACTTCGATCATTGTGAACTCTGGGTTATGTGTTGCATCGATACCTTCGTTACGGAATACTCGACCAATTTCGTAAACTTTTTCCATTCCACCAACAATTAAACGTTTTAAGTGTAATTCAGGAGCAATACGTAAATATAAATCTGTATTTAACGCATTGTGGTGAGTAATGAACGGACGAGCTGCCGCTCCACCAGCTAAGTTATGCAAGTAAGGTGTTTCGACTTCTAGATAGTCTTTGTTATTTAAGTGTTCACGAACAGCTGAAATAATTTGACTACGTTTTTTGAAACGCTCTAAACTGTCATCATTAGCAATTAAGTCTAAATAACGTTTACGGTATTTTTGTTCAACGTCAGTTAAACCATGGTATTTGTCAGGTAATGGACGTAAAGCTTTAGATAAGTGAGTAAACTCTTTCGCACGAACAGTTACTTCACCTGTATTTGTTTTCATAACATAACCCGAAATACCGATAAAGTCTCCAAGGTCATTACTCTTATAAATTTCATAATCTTCTTCGCCGATTTCATCTTGACGAACGTAGATTTGAATTTGACCATTTTTATCTTTTAAGTGCGCAAAGCCAGCTTTACCTTTACCACGTTTAGTCATGATACGACCGGCAATTGTAACTGATGTTTCTTTTTCTGCTAACTCTTCTTTAGAGAATGAATCATAAGCATCGACAATTTCGTTTGAGTAGTGAGTTCTTATGAATTTGTCGCCAAATGGGTCAATGCCCTTTTTAGCTAAATCCTCCATCTTCTCGTGACGTACGATCATTTGATCGTTTAAAGACTCATGTGGTTTTTGATCTTGACTCATCGCTATACTCCATTCTTATAATATTTTTTATTTAGCTTGCTGACGTGCTTGACGTCTTGCAAGACGTTTTTTTATTTTTTCTTCTGCATATTGTGCAGATTCTTCTAATACTTCAATCATTTTAGATGGTTCTGTTTGTTCATTGACTTTGACTTTGGCACGCGCTGATCCAGGGAGTCCTTTTAAATAATAAGAAGCGTGCTTACGAAATTCTTTCGTGGCCGTGTACTCGCCTTTTAAGTCAACCAATCTTAACAAGTGATCCTTCGCTGTTTCAATCATTTCTGTTGGCGTTGGTTCATCTAAAATTTCATTTGTTTCTAAATAATGCGTCAGTTGTTTAATAACCCATGGATTACCTAAAGCTGCTCGCCCAATCATGACCGCATCAGCTCCAGTAACTTTGAGAACTTCATCCACATCAGCCGGAGTACCAATGTCACCATTTGCTACAAAAGGAATGTTAATGGCATCATTCACTTCTTTAAGGATATGCCAATCCGCAGTGCCATCATACATTTGAAGTCTAGTACGGCCATGCATGGCTAGCATTTTCGCGCCAGCTTTCTCAGCTGCAAGAGCATTCTTAATTGGCCAAAAGTGATCTTCATCCCAACCGGTACGCATCTTCACGGTTACCGGAATATCAACAGCATCAACAACACGCGACACCAACTCATAAATGTGATCAGGATTTAATAGTAATTTTGACCCAGAATCATTCTTCGTAATCTTAGGAACAGGGCATCCCATGTTAATGTCAATAATTGCTGCCTCAGTTTCTCGTTCAATGAACTGAGCCGCTTTAACCATTGTTTCCACTTCGCCGCCCATGATTTGAATACTCAGTGGGTACTCGGATTCTTCAATATGAAGCATCTCAAGAGATTTTTTATTGCCATAAATTAATGCTTTATCACTAATCATCTCACAGACTACTAGCCCAGCTCCGAATTCTTTAGTGATAGTTCGGAATGCTGAGTTTGTTACACCGGCCATCGGTGCGACGACGATTTGGTTATCAATTTCAATATCTCCAATTTTCCACACAGGTAAGTTGCCTCTTCTCCTATAACTTATTATATTACAAATCACCTAATATAGTAACACATATCAATGTTACCATAAAGGTTTTATAGATGTTTTTAGGTAAATAGAGCTACATTAGAAATGTACCACTATGTTAATCAATATAATCTAACATTAATGTGTCCTTTAATCTAAGTAGCTCTTCATTTTATTTATTTAATTCTTGAATTTCTGAAAGAATTTCTTTTAATTCATCTTCAGTGAAAGTATATTTTGTGCGGCAGAAATGACATACAGCTTCTGCACCATGATCTTGTTCGATCATTTCTTTCAAATCATCTTCACCCAGAGATACGAGTGAATTCGCGAAACGTTCTTTTGAACAGTCACATTTAAACTGAACAGGTTGCTCGTCGATAATACGCGGATTTCCTTCATCTGCTAGCATTTCTAATAGATCTTCTGGTGTTTTACCGCTATCCATTAAGTCAGAAACTAATGGTAGGTTTGCGATAGTTTTTTCAAGTGATACTAATGTTTTTTCGCTAGCACCTGGAAGAACTTGGATCATAAAGCCACCTGCTGTTCGAACAGTTTCATCTGGATTCACTAAAACCGACAAGCCAACCGCAGAAGGAATTTGTTCTGAGTTTGCTAAATAGTACGTAAAGTCTTCACCTAACTCACCACTAATTAAAGGGACTTGTCCAACGAAAGGTTCTTTCATGCCAATGTCTTTCGTAACAATTAAATTCCCTTCTGTACCAACGGCACCACGGACATCAAGTTTTCCGTTTTCATTAAGCTCTAGGCTAACTTGTGGATTGTGGATATAGCCTTTCGTATCTCCTTTGGCATTACTATCTACCACTATATAGCCAATCGGACCATTGCCGTCAATTCGCACCGTTAGTTTAGAATCTCCTTTTTCCCCAGATGCTAATAATGTTGAGCCGATCATAGCACGTCCTAAAGCTGCTGTTGCAGTATTCCAACTGTCGTGTCTACGCTGTGCTTCTTTAACCATCTCTGTCGCATCTACAACATAAACTCTAATTTCATCATTATATGCTAATGCTTTGATTAATTTATCAGACATTCCGTCATCTCCTTTTCGATTAAAAAGAAGAGAAGGATAGCCTTCTCTTCTTTTATTCTTCTTCGTATTTGATTATACAATTAATTACGAGGGTCTTCCAACTGGTTTGAATCTTCAGCATCTTCTTCATGAGATCCATCGCTTGTTTCATCAATGCTTTTATCATCTTCATAGTCATGGGTTACAGAATCTTGATCATCTGTTAAATTAACCATATCAGATGACGTACTTGTATTTGAATCTGAATCTTCATGATTTAAAGAGTTTTCTGATGTTTCATTTGTATGATCATCATCTGAATCAGTTGTCGAATCGTCGTCAATGACTTGACTATCTTCGACACTTTTTTCGTCAGTATATAAATTGTCATCTCCGAGACGTGCTTTGTTCGACTCATCAGATTCCTCTTGAGCAGCTTTAATCTCCTCGTATGAAGTCCCAATTTTCTCTTCATCATTTTGGATATGCTCTTGTTCTTTGTTCTCACGAGGGTACTTAGAGTCAGGATGTTCACTACCTGTTTCAGGCATTTTTCCTGTTTCAAAAAGACTCTTAATCTCTTTCGCATCAAGCGTTTCGACTTCAAGTAACTTCTCGGCAATAATGGTTAATTGCTCTGAGTGTTCTTTGATAATGTCATGGGCTGTTTGATGAGCTTTATTAATTATATTCAGTACTTCAGCATCTATGTCTGATGCAAACTCTTGTGAGAACGCTGGAGAAGAACCATAATCACGGCCCATAAATACTTTACTATCGCTCTCGTATTGAACTGGGCCTAATTTTTCACTCATACCATATTGAGTAATCATTGAACGAGCAATGCCGGTAGCCTGTTGGAAATCATTAGATGCTCCAGTAGTTTGTGTATCGAAGAAAATTTCTTCTGCCACACGTCCACCAAGTAAACCAACAATCTGTTCAAACAGTTCTTTCTTCGTTACGATATACTGATCTTCTTTTGGTAGCATAATCGCATAACCGCCTGCTCGACCACGAGGTACGATGGTTACTTTGTGTACTACTCGAGCATCACTTAAAACCATACCAACAATAGTGTGTCCTGCTTCGTGGAAAGCAACCATCTTACGTTGTTGTTCAGAAACAACTCGGTCTTTCTTCGCTGGACCAGCAATCACACGGTCATGTGCTTCGTCCACATCAACGGGTTCGATCACTTTACTACGACGACGGGCTGCTACTAGAGCTGCTTCGTTCAGTAAGTTCTCAAGATCAGCACCAGAGAATCCTGGCGTTTGTTTTGCGATTAATTTCAAGTCGATATTATCTGAAATTGGTTTATTTTTTGCGTGAACGTTTAAGATTGCTTCACGGCCTTTAACGTCTGGACGACCAACTAAAATTCGACGGTCGAAACGACCTGGACGTAATAATGCCGGGTCTAAGACATCTTGACGGTTAGTGGCTGCCATAACAATAATACCTTCGTTACCTGAGAAGCCATCCATCTCTACTAGCAATTGGTTAAGCGTTTGTTCACGTTCATCATGACCGCCACCCATTCCAGCTCCACGCTGACGACCAACCGCATCAATTTCATCGATAAAGATAATAGCTGGTGAGTTTTTCTTTGCGTTTTCAAATAAGTCACGAACACGACTTGCGCCGACACCAACAAACATCTCAACAAATTCAGAACCTGAGATTGAATAAAACGGTACGCCTGCTTCACCGGCAACAGCTTTCGCGAGTAATGTTTTACCTGTTCCTGGAGGTCCTTCTAATAAGACACCTGCCGGGATACGAGCACCTAATTGGCTGAATCGTCTCGGATCTTTTAAGAACTCGACAATCTCAACTAATTCAGCTTTCTCTTCATCGGCACCAGCCACATCTTCAAAGCGTACTTTACTTTTCTCTGGATCGGTCTGTTTGGCTTTTGATTTACCAAAGTTCATGACACCACGGCCACCACCGCTGCCACCTTGACCACGACCCATTACAAAATAAAAGAATCCTAATAACACAATTAACGGTAAGAAAGATACGAGTAAACTACCCCAAATGCCTGATGTTGACTCTTCTAAGGTAGTTGTTTCGACATCGTTCTCTCGAGCAAGGCCTACTACTTCTTCCACCATCACTTCGTTACGTATGATCGCACTTGAAAATTCTTTGACGTTGCGATCTGTCTGCCCAAAGATCAATGTATCATTTTCTTCAACTTCTGGTTCTTGCCCATCACGGTAAGTCCCTCTAATTTCATAAATTGATCCATTGGGTTGAATGCTAAATTCATCTACACGGTCTTCTTCCAGGTATTCTACAAATTCAGTCGAGCTTACACTTTCTGACTGACCACCAGCATCATCACCAATAGTCCAGTAAAAAATACCTATCAATGCTACAAAGACAAATATATAGAAGAATCCATTATTATAAAATTTCTTTTTCATGTCTTCCTCCAATTCAAAAATTATACATACAAAACTATATGTAAAAACTAATCAAGTTTAATAGTAACATAGAAAAAAGTATACTACTATGAATAAAGTTTGACAATTTTCATAAAATTAATTCATATAGAATTTTTCTTTCATCACACCAATGTATGGTAGGTTGCGATACTGTTCTTTAAAATCAAGTCCGTAACCCACAACAAACTTTTTCGGTATTTCAAAACCGATCCAGTCTGCACTGATATCCACCTGACGTCCTTCTGTTTTATCTAACAGTGTGACAATTTTGACGGATGCTGCTCCGCGACGCTCCATTAATTCTTTTAAATACTTTAAAGTGTGTCCTGTATCAATAATATCTTCTACAAATAACACATGACGACCTTCTACTGAAGTACTTAGATCTTTATCAATTCTAACCTCTCCGGAAGAAGAGAATTCGTTCCCGTAACTTGACACATCCATCATGTCGTATTCCATTAATAGATCCATCTCTTGCATTAAATCACCCATAAATGGTAATGCTCCTTTAAGCACTCCCACTAACAATGGATTCTTATCACGGTATTCCTCAGTAAGTATTTGACCTAATTCTTTGTTTTTGGCTTGAATAGCCTCTTTTGAAAGTAAAACTTCAGATAAATTATCATGCATGTTTGTCATGGTAGACCTCCATTTTAATCTTTATTATTTCATAATTTTCTGTATACAAATATGTAGTTAATTTTATCAGTTATTAAATCATTAGACAACTGGCTTTCTTGATAGCCCACTAACCACAATATTTCTTCAGTGTTATCTTCAACAACCCACGCTTGATCGCGTTCGATTTTGGAAATTTTTTGATCTATAAATATATCTTTTATCTTTTTCGTTCCACTACCACCTTTATAACTCATGCGGTCACCATTTTGTCGGTGTCGAATTGTAAATGGTTCATGGAGTGCTTCTGCTGGTACTGACATAACTAAGTCGTGCTGATTTAAAAGCACATGGTCAATGTGAAAGACGCCGAATTGTTCCGTCTCACTCAATGTGACCCACTCATTTATATGAACAGTATAATTTTCATCGAGGTCAACAGCTTCTTTTTTAGCTTTAGTAATCAGTAATTCATCGTACTGACGAACACAAGTCCATGGCTCTGCTAAATCAAGAGTGCTATTCGGTGTGCTATCATCTAACCAGTCCAATATAGTTAGAACATATTTCTTCTTAAAGGCTTTTTCTTGAATAAAAATCCGCTTTAAGATTTCAGTGAGTGTTAACTTCGACATTGCTTCTGGCATCGATAAAAGTGAATGAATTTGAATGGTTACGTCCTCCATCTCATATTTAGCAATTTGAGATGCTTTATCTTTTATGATTGGATCCACTATCCCTAGCAAATCATCCAATTCATCAGAGAATTCAGCTAGGTGTTTTGATGCTTGGTTATTTTCTTCCTCAAGCAAAGGTATCACCCGTTGACGGATGCGGTTGCGTGTGTAATTAGCTTCTTGGTTGGTTGAATCTTCAAAGTAGATGATATCGTTCTCCTTGGCATACCGATATAATTCATCTTTTGTTATTCTAAGAAGCGGTCTTACGACTTTTTTTCCTTTAAATTCTCTTTTAATCGGGATACCTACTTTGTCTTCTATTAAGCCTCCGCGGATTAACCTCATCAATACCGTTTCAGTTTGGTCGTCACGGTGATGAGCCGTCAACAGCACGGTGTAATTATATTCAGACATAACACGATCAAAGAAATCATAGCGCAGATCACGAGCAACCTGTTCAAAATTAATGCTGACATGAGCGCCATCTGTCCATTGTTTAATATAAATCGGCAGATCATAACGCTCTGCTAATTTTTTGATTGCACGTTCTTCTGTATCGGTTTCAGGTCTAGTATGATGATTAACATGTACGATACCGATCTGCTCCGGTTGTAGGTCTTCTGGTAATTGTTTTATTGCATGTAGCAATACCATCGAATCAACACCGCCTGATACAGCAATAAGTACATGGTCATCTTTATCCCATAATTGATGTCGCTTAATTGTTTTTTTTAACTGTTGTAAAAACGTCATGCTTTTCACCTTCATTATCATCATCACTTGAAAGAGGGCATCTATATCAAAACTTAATACATTCAGAGCATTTTCCTCTGATCAAACTAAAAAGATAAAAAAACCTATGACAATAGCCACAGGTTTTGTGTTCTTTATTTTAGCTACGACGGCTACCGCGTCCACCGCGTTTTCCTTCCGTATTTTTACGAATTGATGATAAGCGGTCTTCACTATCTTTTAAGAATGAATTCATCATTGCATCAAAACTTTTATTTTCGTTTTGACGGCTTTTATTTTGTCGTTTTGGTTCAAACTTTTTCTTTGGAGCAGCTGATGGTTTTGGTTTATTCGAATTCTCTTGAGCTTTGCGAATAGATAGGGCAATTTTGCCATCATCTGCAATATTAATGATTTTTACTTTAACCTTTTGACCTTCTTCCAGTTCATCTTTAATATTTTCGATAAACTTATCAGATACTTCACTGATATGTACTAAACCATTCTTACCGTTACCTAAATCGACGAAAGCACCAAAATTTGCTAACCCAGTGATTTTCCCCTCTACAATATTACCAACTTCAATTGACATGCTTTACCCGTTTCCTCCTAGAATATTTGTTACTAGTGTACCATGAAACATATTTTTTATAAAGACTAATTATTCTCTCAGAACTGACATGACAGTTTTGCCGAACACATACACCGATTAATAAAAATAAAAAAGCATCTTCTCGATTAAATGTCGAAAAAAATGCTTATGATTCATCTTCAGCAGCTTTAGCCTGCTTCTCATGAAATTCCTCAATAACCCGTTGATGATCAGGAAGGTAGCTTTCTGACAAATTAAAAACAACCTCATCATCTTGGCTAAGGTAATATTCACTTCGAGCTAATTTAGCTACGTATTCATCATCATTTAATAAATCAATATAATATTCCAAATTATCTTGATATTCTTCAAGTTCAGCAAGTTGCTCTGTTGCTTCTACTTTCTCAGCTTCAAAATTTTTTACCGATAAATAATTCCGAACAAGCGGTACAGTTGGAATAAGTAGTATAACAAATCCGACAATCAAGATAAAAATCATTCGTCGGCGCAAATGTTTTTTTCGCTGTTGTTTCAACTTTTGCTGATAGTTGAATTCAGAGATATATTGATTGTTTAAATGAGTAACATTATTTAATGATTTACTCATTTTAATCAAACCCCTTAATGTAGTCACTAACCTATTTGAAGTATATCAATAAAGTCGACATATTAAAACATATAATTCAAAATATTCTTAATTTACTCTGTTTTTTACGAAAACAAAATATTTATAACTTTCCTACGCTTCATTATCCTCATATTTTTCTTCAACTACGGAATACATATCAGTCGCTTCAGCTTTTTTGGTCGTATCTTTAATCGCTTCGATTTTCACAATTAATGTTTTATTTCCAAATTTAATGGCTAACTGGTCACCTATTGCTACTTTGGTTGAAGATTTTGCGACCTGACCATTTACAGCAATACGTCCTTGGTCGGCAATTTCTTTAGCAATCGTACGTCGTTTAATAATACGGGATACTTTTAAAAATTTATCAAGTCTCATCATTCATTATCCTTTCTTGTTCTTTAATTTGCTGCCATAACTGATCAACTTCTTCTGGTGTATTGGCTTTAACGCCATCAAAAACATGTGGATGTCTGCGACGCAACTTTTTGTTTAACGCTTCTAAGACATCTTCCATAGTATAATACCCAATGCGCTCACCAAGTTTCGCTTGGTAAACTACCTGCATTAACACGTCTCCTAATTCCTCAACAACCAGCTCGTCATCTTCGACTTCAATGGCTTCGATGAGTTCTGCCGTTTCTTCTTTTAGGTATTTCACAAGACTTTGTGGCGTCTGTTCGATAATCCACGCATCCCCATCATCTGAAATAATCTCATCTGTGTAAGTCATTAAGGTACTGAAAGATCTCACACGCTCATCACGATCCATTGGTGGGACATAAATGGATCTTAAATTATATTCGCCTTCAAAATAATCAAGTTCTGCTAACGGTATTTTTCGAATCCGCTCATTTTTTCCGCCTGCTTCATCAATCACATAAATCGGATATTCATCAGGATATTGTTCCATTAATGATAATTTCACATCGCTTGCGATTAAGGCATTAAACACTTGCATCACAATTATATGTTGGCCAGTTTGCAGTTCGTCAGGGTTTAAGTCGAAAGAGTCAAGCAATTGAAATCCCTCAACCGGATCCACATTCACTGCTGAAAACAAATCATCGATAAAACTTTTACCCCCAAGGATTTTAACGTCGGCTTCAGATTTTTGAAGAAGTTCTACCGATTTTTCAGCTACCTTAGGATGTCCTGGAACGGTATAAACAATCGGCTTATCTTTTGCTAAGTCAAGAAGTTCTTGTGTAATGCGCTCATAAACATCATCAAAGTTATCGACATATGCTTCATACACCCAATCGAACGATTCAATCTGCAGACCTTCAGCTCTTAATTCTTTAACAGCCGGATGATCTTCCGTTCTCGTATAAATAATCGGTTCATTTTTTAAAATTTGATATAACCCTAGTGGGATTTGTTCCTTATGATTCGGCCCTAAACCGATAATGCGTATTTGATTCACTAAAGTAGACCTACTTTCTGTAACACAGAGAAAAAGGGTAATTCCGTTAATTCATCTGTGGATAAAATGTTCAGTTTAATAATGAAAACAAGATAGATGATAACACCTAAGCCTGCTAATCCTAGGACACCGATGAGGGCTTGGAAGCGGCTGGTAACAGTAAATAATTCTCTAACCAATGTCACTACTAAAAACATCATCAAGTTAGCTAGTAATACTTTCTGTTTAAACTTGGTCTTTAAACGAATATTTTTTTGCGCTCGTTTTAATTGTAAAACCATCATAACACATAAGAGTGCGGTGGCTAATACTGTAACTAGACTAGATCCTATCGTACCCAAAAGTCTTACACCAAAAATATTAAGCGCAAGTTTCATAAATAAAGCTGCAAAAATAGCTGACGTTGTATAAGACTTAAACGACATACTTTGTAGTATGGATTGGATAGCCAAGCTTACCGATACAAAGAATACACTGATCGTATAGATTTGCAGTACATGATATTGATCGGCACTTTGGAATAAGGCAATATTCAGCCATGGCATGACGCTAATTAAGCCAATGGTTGTCGCCGAAGACCATGTGATTGTCATACGTAATGTGCTTTTCACTCCATCAAGCCATTTATCTAGCTGTTTTGTTTGATAAAAATGCGTTAAAGCCGGCAGTAAACTGGTACTAATTGATAAAGCTACTGTAAGACCTAGCTGCACAAACGGTTGACCGCGGTCGTACATTCCTTTCAGCACCATCGCTTGCGGCGATGACATCCCTCGATCAAGCAAACCATTAAAAACAGAAAAAGAGTCAATCAATTGAAATAGTACCATCACGCTCGACAGCAAAATAATTTCTAAGCCCTCTACGCCAAATCTTTTTAGCAACGTTACGGTTGGTCGTTTAAAGCCGACAACTTGTCTTAACTGAAAAGCACTTTTTGAAATGAAATAAAATAAGACGACGCAAGAGACTATGCCAGAAATCACCGTACTCATCATGGCATACGTTCCCATCGTATAAATAGACCAGTCTGCTTCTGTAAATCTAAAAGCAACAAATAAAATCACAAAAATTCGAGTGACTTGTTCTAAAATTTGTGAAACCCCGGTTGGAATCATCTCGCCACTACCTTGGAAAACTCCCCTAAAAACAGCCATTAATGGGATGACTAAATAAAAATAACTCACTGACTGAATGATGCTGCTTAGTTGAACATCTCCCATTAAGGTGGCGATCGGCCGTGCTAATAATTGTAGCGCAAGCCAAGTACTCCCACCTAATAAAAGTAGCAGAGTAAATATTTCATGTAATAATTGCTCTCTATCTTGAAGTGTCCTTACCTCTGAGACCAATTTTGAAATATAAAGCGGCACACCGCTGAAGGAAAATACAATCGCTATGCCATAAAAAGGATAGACTTGTTGATACACATAGAATCCTGCATCTCCTGTTAAGTTTTGAAAAGGCACTTTATAAATCGCACTTAATAATTTAACAATCACTGATGCAATGGCTATGAATATGGCACCTTTGTATGGGTTGGGTGATTGTTTTTTGGTTTCCATTCAGCTAACCTCCTATCTGATTTATTCTTCTTAAACGTTTAGATGGATCAGCCTTTAGCCTTTTAATTTTTTCCATCATGATCTGTTTCTTTTTCTTCTTGACTATGACGATAATCAGATAGTCCTTTAGTAAAAGTTAATAGACCGTCTAGCCACGTATCTTTTTCTGTTCGTTTTGTTAGGACAAAGATCACTTCGAGCTGTCCTTCGGTTTGCATATCTGTTTTCAGTGGTACATCTTTTAATGCTTTGAATATTTCTTGTAATGGGAATTTTTGCTCACTATTTTTAGTAAACTGAACCGAAATACGATTATTTTTACGTTCAATTTTTTCAATTAAGCTATTCTCACTGTAGTATTTCAGTAATCCAACTTTAAGTAAATTACCGACTTCTTCCGGATAGTCACCGAAACGATCAATCAGTTCATCTTGTAAGTCCATATAGTTTTCCTTCGATTCAAACTGACGAATGCGCTTATACAGCTCTATCTTCTGCGCTTGATCTTCGACATACTCACTTGGGAGATAAGCGTTAATATGGAGTTCCAGTTCGGCAGTGGTTTTTTCAACGGTCTTTTTACCACGTTTTCTGGCAACAGTTTCTTCTAGCATCTGTGAGTAAAGATCAAATCCAACGGCATCGATAAAGCCATGTTGCTGCTTACCTAATAAGTTCCCAGCACCTCGAATCGATAAATCGCGCATGGCAATCTTAAACCCTGAACCTAATTCGGTAAAGTCTTTAATTGCTTGCAAACGGTTCTCGCTCACTTCAGTCAAAATCTTATTCGGTTGATACATAAAGTATGCGTAAGCAATACGGTTACTACGGCCAACACGACCTCTCAATTGATATAGTTGTGATAATCCCATGCGGTCTGCATCTTCAACGATCAGTGTATTGACATTAGGCATATCCACACCGGTTTCAATGATCGTTGTTGTGACTAACACATCATATTCACCAGATAAGAATTCATAAAGTCGCTCTTCGAGTTGAACTTCAGTCATCTGGCCATGTACATAACTAATTCTTGCTTCCGGAACGATTGCTTCTAATTCACTCACGCGACGTTCAATAGTGTTCACGCGGTTATGCAAGAAGAATATTTGACCATTTCTGGCCATTTCTCGTTCAATGGCTTCTTTGACAACTAAGTTGTTCATTTCCATCACATAAGTTTGAACAGGATAACGATTAGCTGGTGGTGTTTCAATAACAGATAAATCGCGCACACCAAGCATCGACATATGAAGCGTTCTTGGAATTGGTGTTGCGGTTAACGTCAGTACATCCACTTGAGTTTTGATTTCTTTCAGTCGCTCTTTATGCTTCACACCAAAACGCTGTTCCTCATCAACAACCAGTAGTCCAAGGTCTAAAAACTTCACGTCTTTAGATAATACACGGTGTGTTCCAACAACTACATCGACTGTTCCTTTTTTTAAACCGTCAATCGTTTCTTCCATTTGTTTTTTTGTTTTAAAACGACTGAGTAGCCCGATTTCTACAGGGAAATCAATAAAGCGTTGGATTAACGTTTCATAGTGCTGTTGTGCTAAGACGGTTGTTGGCACTAAGAAAGCCGCCTGTTTTCCTTCTTGAACAGCTTTAAAGATCGCACGAATCGCTACTTCCGTTTTTCCGTAACCAACATCTCCAACTAACAAGCGGTCCATTGGTTTATCACTTTGCATATCTTGCTTAATCTCTTCAATAGAACGCAATTGGTCTTCTGTTTCAGAGTAAGGGAAGGCATTTTCAAATTCATGCTGATAGTCATTGTCTTTCGGGTAAGCATACCCTTTTTGACTTTCTCGACTTGCATATAATTCAATTAAATCATCAGCAATGTCTTCAACTTGTGTTTGCACTTTTCGTTTTGTTTTCGCCCAGGATGTTCCACCAAGCTTATTAATCTTTGGCGTCTTCCCTTCTGAAGCGACATACTTTTGAAGCAAGTTCAACTGAGTGACCGGAATAAAGAGTTTTGATCCACTATCATAGGCAATGGAGAGGTAATCTTGATAGACCCCATCAATTTCCATAGTTTCCATGCCTTCATATTTTCCGATACCATGCTGAACGTGAACAACATAATCACCTTCGCTCAGTTCGTTATAACTTTTTAGCCGCTCGGCGTTTGACATTTTCGACGGTCTTGTACGGCGTTTTTGAACACGATTGAATAAATCTTTTTCAGTGAGCACAGCGATTTTTTCGTTAATCAACTCAAATCCTTCACTGATGGTCTCGGGAATAATTTGAATGATCCCTTTTTTCAGTTGATCTGGTTCTGTAAGCACGTGATCAATATCAAAATCAGTAAACGTTTGATTAATCTTCTCCGCTCGTTCTTCATCTTCCGCCATTACAATGGTTGTATAGCCTTGTTTTTGATAGCGTTCCATTTCCGTTTTAATTAAAGGCATCTGACCGAAGAATTTCTGCATCTGTCGGTAGTGTATCGGTACGATGCTATTTAATTTTAATGACCCCATCCCCTTTTGGAATAGAGAAAAGTAAATTTTTGGTTGCGACAGTTTACTTAAAACTTCTTTTAAGTCGTGACTATATGTCTGATTATGCAGCGCTGATCCTTTGGCTAATTGTTCGGTCACCCACTGTGCTTCTTCTTCATCTAGCTTAGCATTATTTTCTAACACACGCGGATACTCATCAATCATGATTACTGCGTGCTCTGAAATGTAATCCAAAATACCAGCAGGTTTTGGGTATAGTAAATCTACAAACTGGCTTAGCTCGTCGATCGTTTCTTCATCTCGCAACGCATCCTCGATACGCGTCATATGACTCGCCAATTGCTTTTTCAATTCTTCATCGCGAATCTTTTGCATTGAATAATCAAGTTTTTCTTCAAAACGATTGAGTGCTTGTTCTTTATACTGTTTAGAAATAAAATAATCTTTGGCAGGTAAAATACTTACCTCTTCAATCGTTTTAATCGATCGTTGATCGGCGGCATCAAATAGACGCATGGAATCGACTTCAATATCAAACAGTTCGATACGTACGGGATATTCGGCAGCAATGGGGTACACATCGATAATCCCTCCGCGCACACTGAACTCACCAGGCTTCGCTACTTTTTGATCATGGACATAGCCGATTTGCACTAAATGTTCACTCAGCTTTTCAATATCAATCTCTGAATCCATATCTATTTGAACTGGCATTTGAGTGAATACTTCTTGTGGTGGGAGCAACTTACGTAGACCAGCTAATGGAACTATGATAATTCCTGGTTTTCCTGAATTTAAAAAGTCTAACGTAGCAACACGTTCAGCTTGTGATTCTGGTGAAGCGAACGCCATCTCCGCATGGATAACATCGTTTGTTTCAAAGACATAAAGCTGCTCTTCTGGTAAGATGTTGCTTAATTCATTAGCTAGCTTACTTGCGTGAAACGAGTTCTGCGTAATCCAAATGACTTGTTCATTAATTTCTTCAAACAGTGCATACGAAAGAAGTGCACGTGCAGATCCCGCAACGCCCGTCACTAAGTGTGCTTGATTTTTGTCTAATTCAGAGAATAATGTATTTATATCTGGTTGTTGTTTTAATAAATCGATTAAACGAGTCACTTCATCAACTCCTTCTAAGTAGAAATAAGATGCAACCCGCATAAGGTGGGTGCATCTTTTTTATTAGTTATATTTACTCATTACTTCTTGGAAAGGCATACCTTCTGCCCAAGCTCTTAGAGCATCATCAGCATGGTTGACAGCATTCTGCATATCATCGTATTCTTCTTTAGGGAACTTACTAATCACATGTGAGACAACTGATTGATTCGGTTTCGGACGACCGATACCAATTTTAATCCGATTAAAATCTTTCGTTCCTAAATGCTGGATAATACTTCTCATACCATTGTGACCGCCGTGACCGCCTTTTTCTCTCAGACGAACACGCCCGACATCTAAATCCATGTCGTCATAAATAACCACAATGTCTTCTGATTCGTCTAGATCATAATAGTCCACCCACGGCCTAACTGACTCTCCAGATAAGTTCATAAATGTCAGTGGCTTAATTAACAATACTTTTTCGCTACCAATACGTCCTTCTGCATACGCAGAATTAAACTGACTTTTGTTAAAAGCAATCCCCATCTGAAAAGCCATCTCATCCACTGTAATAAAGCCAATGTTATGTTTTGTTGAGCGGTATTTATCTCCCGGATTTCCCAGGCCAAAGATTAATTTCATCTCGTTAACTCCTTGTATCTCTTGATTCTATACATGCAAAAAGCTGAGAGCCTCCTCCCAGTACTTAACTATTTAATTATAGCATAATTTTACGTCCGTTGTTTAAATTGAAACTCACAACTTTGACAAGTAATCTTCAACGTCTTCCCTCGTGGTGCTCTTAGTTTTTGACCACAGTTTGGGCACTCTATAATCACTTTATTTAAACTTGACGTTGATGGCCTCACCTTATTAAGACGACGTTTTGAAGTTTTATTTCTCGGTTTTCGGTTAAAAGTACCGGTAACCTTGCCGGTAATTTCTTGAAACTTTCTCTTCGCCTTCATGTACGACGCTAACTCTTTTTGTCGATTAGGAATTTCTTTAGATGCAGGTCTAAGCATTCCGTAAGAAATCAAAGCAACCCCCATGTACGACAGTATGCTAGTACTAAATATTGTAGCTAAAGCTAGCAGAATAAACCCTGATACGATTAAAAATTTAGTGAATTCATCAAACCTACCATAACGTCCTTTAAAATAATAATAAATTCTTTCGATCCAATGCATACTTTCATTCCTTTAGATATAATCTCTTTTAGTTTAAGTAAAATGGCGGACGGTGTAAATGATGAAACAATGAATAATTATTGAAGTAAATACTAACTATTTCCTTATCTCCTGTTAAAGATTCATGCCTGTCAAACTGAAAAAATCAAGTAAGAAACGTTATGTCCTTACTTGATTCTTTGGTTTATATGCTAAATTTTATTACTCTTCTTCAGCTGGTGCTTCTTCACCTGGTTGAACAATCACGTTCTCGTGGCGTACGAAATCTTCTTCTGGATTATCGATTGTGTCATCAACATCTCCTAAGTCTTCTTCTGAAGTACCTGCGTGGAATGTCATTTCTGAATCGACACCTTCAACAGTGTAAACAACTTCTTCTTCGTTTTCGAATTTTTCTACGATTTTACCTTCTTCATCTGTTAAGTAAATATAGAAATTTTCAACGTCTTCTGCTGGTATAGCAGTTAACATAACCTCAGCTGTAGCCCCTTCAGACATCACTACATAACCGTCTGTTGTCCATGAACCAATAACTTCAAGTCCAACTGATACAGTTGTTCCTTCAGTTTCTCGCTCTGCTGCACGATCAAAAGTATCTTCACCTTCATCAGTTGTTTCTTCTGTATCAGCTTCTTCTGCCGTTTCTTCTGTTGCCGGCTCTTCCTGAGCTGTGTCTTCACCACAAGCTACTAATGCTAAAGTAGATGCAGCTAACAAGCTCACTAATTTTTTATATGACATATATTTTCTCCCCCTAAAATGTGTGATAATAGATAACGATTCCTATTATCCATCAATGTCTATATAATTATAAGATATAGAAAACGGAGTCATTTTGCAACTGTTATAAATGATTTCAATGATAAATCATGCGTTACATAGGGATAACAACATCTTCTTGATCTTCAATATTTTCTTCGCCTTCACCTTGGTCTTCGTTAAGCTCATTTGGATTTAACTCATGACCATCCTTGTCAACCGCTTTAACCTCAATAATTAAACGGTGCGGTAAGACAACAGCTGTTTCACCAGGTTGGCTAATCCAGCCCCTGCGTACCCCAATTTGATCGGGACTATTATCTTCTCGGTTGCGGATTCTTGTGCCATCAACCTCGATAATATTATACTGTCCATCGGCGGGATACAAGGTAAATTCTTCATGAGGTGTTTCTTCGGATAACTCTACTGAATATACTTCTTCGCCATCAATCGTAATCTCCGCCATAATTGCTACGCCATCCTGCTCCAGTTGGTCAAGCTGATAAGCATAAATAACGTGTGGAATAAACGACGCCACGAACAAAACAATAATGATAAAGATGTCTAGTGGTTTCATTTGTTTCAAATGAACTTTCAAACGTTCTAGCATCGCGTTCCCCTTTCTCGTTTAAGTCTTCATACAAAATAAAAACTTTTGAGTCGACAGACCTCTAGAATTAGTCGTCTATCATCCCTAAAAGTTTTTATTCTGTAAATTAATTTCTTATTTAATATCTTTAAATTGTTTTTCAAACAATGGTGATACTGGGCGATTTTCGTGAATACGTTCAATCGCGTGACCAATTAATTCACCAACAGAAACAATTTCCAGCTTGTCGATTTGTTTGTCTTCTGGTAAATAAATCGAGTCTGTTACAACCATTTTTTTAATTGGTGAGTTTTCGATGCGTTCGATCGCTGGACCACTTAAGATTGGGTGAGTCGCTGTTGCGTAAACTTCTTTTGCACCACGATCTATCAATGCTTGAGCTGCTAAACAAATCGTTCCCGCAGTATCGATCATGTCATCGATTAAGATACATTTTTTACCTTCAACATTACCAACTAAGTTCATCACTTCTGCTACGTTTGCTTTCGGACGACGTTTGTCAACAATCGCAATACTACATTTTAAGAATTCCGCAAGTTTACGTGCACGCGTTACACCACCATGGTCAGGTGATACAACAACGACATCTTCACCATGCAACCCTTTGTCTAAGAACCAGTCAGCTAAAAGTGGTGCGCCTAATAAGTGGTCAACAGGGATATCAAAGAATCCTTGTAATTGGGCAGCGTGCAAGTCAATCGTTAGTACACGATCTGCACCAGCAGTCGTAATCATATTCGCTACTAATTTAGCAGTAATCGGTTCACGTGAGCGGGCTTTACGGTCTTGACGTGCATAACCGTAATAAGGAATGACGACGTTAATTGTTTTAGCACTCGCTCTTTTTAGTGCATCAATCATAATCAATAGCTCCATTAAGTTATCGTTAGTAGGAGCAGATGTTGATTGAATAATATAAACATTTGATCCACGGTTACTTTCTTCAGGACTGATTCGTGTTTCACCGTCGCTGAATTTAGAAACTGTTACATCGCCTAGTTTAACGCCTAAATCATCAGCGATTTTTTTTGCTAACGGTCTATTTGAACTTAACGCATAAATTTTTAAATCTGAATTTGATTGACTATCTGTCATGATAAACTCCTTTAGATTATTTATTTCCTTTTTGATGGGGGAATGATTTTGCATACGCTTCTTTATTTTCTTGTCTTGCTCTTGCAATAGCAAGACTATCTTTTGCAACATCTTTAGTAATCGTTGATCCAGCAGCAACAAATGCGCCTTCTTCAACGTTAACCGGTGAAACAACCGTTACATTACTTCCAATAAAAGCACGGTCACCAATAACTGAACGGTGCTTATTCGCTCCATCATAGTTAGCAAAAATAACACCACAGCTAATGTTCACTTCTTCGCCAATCTCAGCATCACCAATATACGCATGGTGTCCAGCTTTAGCTCCTTTTTTAATCAGTGATTTTTTCACTTCTACATAATTTCCAACATGAACATTTTCTTCTAAAATCGCACCAGGACGTAAGCGACTATTTGGTCCGATATCAGACCCATCACCAACTACAGCATCTTCGATATTCGATTGATTGATTGCAACATTACTGCCAATCTTAGCGTCTTTGATAATTGAATGCGCTCCAATATGCACATCTTCACCAATCACCGTCTGTCCCTTTAAATAAACACCCGGCTCAATAACTGAGTCAGAACCAATTTTTACATCTGCTTCAATATACGTATTCAATGGATCGATTAACGTCACACCATTGCGCATATGTTTTTCGTTAATTCGTTTACGCATTAATTCAGTTGCTTTTGCTAATGCTACTCGGTCATTCACACCAAGAGCATCCGAATTATTTTCTAATTGGAAAGCTCCTACTTTATGTTGTTCATCTTTTAAAATTTCGATAACATCTGGTAGGTAGTACTCACCTTGAGCGTTATCATTCGATACCTTTTGTAGCGCATCAAATAATATTTCGTTGTCAAAACAATAGGTTCCGGTATTAATCTCTTGAACGGCCTTTTCCTCAACTGTGGCATCTTTTTCTTCAACAATTTTTAAAACATTACCATCGTCTTGACGAATCACTCGTCCGTAACCAAACGGGTTATCTTCATGAGCAGTTAAGATAGTCCCTTTTAGGTTATTTTGTTCATGAAATTCAAACAACTGAGTAATCGTTTCTGATGAAATAAGGGGAGTATCACCACAAATAACTAATGTCGTGCCCTTTTTACCACCAAGGATCTTTTCAGCTTGCATTACTGCATGGGCTGTTCCCAATTGTTCTTCTTGTAAAACATATTTACTACGTTCACCTAAGTAATTTTTAACAACCTCAGCACCCACACCTGTTATAGTAACGATTTGATCTACTTCAGCTTCTCTAGCAGAGTCAACGGCATAGCCAACCATCGGCTTACCCATCACTGGGTGCATCACCTTATAAAGCTTAGACTTCATTCGAGTCCCTTGACCAGCTGCTAATACTACTGTGTATCGATTCATGCGTATTAAGCTCCTAACAATCTAAATTCCAATATAATAATACCATAGATAACTTTTCAATTCATAATCATTCGATAGATATTTCAATTGTTATTAAATTTTAATTATCTATTTATTTACGTCATTTATAGCTTTTAAAACAATTCAAAAAGGCCACTTTTTAGGTGACCTTTATTCTATTCATTAAAGAATGATCCCAAAGTAAAATCAATTGTTTTTTGTTCTTGATTTATATTAGAAACACTAACTAAGGTTTGATAGGCTTCATTCATTTGATTTTTTCCAACTATGTTTTCTACAACAATAGCTGACCCCACCAAATGAGCATCAAATTCATTTAAAAGTGTTTGCATCCCTGCAATCGTCCCACCACTTCTGATAAAATCATCCACGACTAAGACATTTGACCCTGGCTCTAGACTGCGACGAGATAATTCCATTTTCTCAACACGCTGTTGATCCGCTCCAGAAACATAGTTAACACTAACGGTACTTCCTTCAGTGACTTTCGGATCTCGTGTAACAATTGTAAAAGGAACATTTAAGTATGTTGCGACACTTTGTGCTACAGATATTCCGCTAGTTGCCACAGTCATAACGGTGTCAATCTCTTTATCTAAATACTGGTTAGCAATAACTTTACCAATCATTTTTAACCAATTTGGATTACCTAAAACATCTGATAGATAAATAAAACCGCCTGGTAGTAATCTTTCTGTATGGTTAATTTCTTCAATTAGTTCGTTAACCATTGTTTTTTGGACTTCTTTACTTATTTTTGGAATATAACGTGCACCACCCGCGGCTCCAGCGATTGTTTCAAGAACACCAACCCCTTGAGATTCAAAACGTTCTTTAATGATTGCTAAATCTTCGCTCACACTTGATTTTGCTGATTGAAATTGTTCTGCAAAGTAGGTTAGCGAGATGATTTCATACGGGTGTTCGATTAGGTAGTGTGTTAAGTCTACTAATCGTTCACTACGTTTAACTTTCACGTATATTCCCCCTTTCAATTTGATCGATTGTTCGGTTTTGTCCTTACTTCATATTTTACAGTTTTTTGACAAAATGTATAGGTCATTTTTAATAATTCAACAATTGTTAAAAAATTAAACGCTTTTATTAATGCTAAGTCATCAGCATAAATACCCTATTTTGGCATAAAAATCAATAGGCACTAAAATAAGCTTTTAATTTATATTCGCTCCATACTTCTTTAAAAAATAATGGTCATTTATCCCCTTTTATTAACAAAAACCAACCACTACTTTTTAATTACGTAATGGTTGGTTTGAAATTAGTCAATTATTCGTTATTTTCTAGTTCGACTAAAAGGTCGTTCACTTCGATTGGGTCTCCTTCTGCTACATAGAGGTTTTTTACAACTCCTGATTTTGTTGCACGAATTGTTGTTTCCATCTTCATAGCTTCGGTAATGGCTACAACTTGACCTTTTTCAATTTTGTCACCACGTTTAACAAGTAACTCTAAGACTGAACCTGGCATGGTCGCACCCAAGTGATATTTATTTGAAGGTTCAGCTTTTTTACGAACCGCTTTAGTACTAGTGATGCTATGGTCTTTCATTTGAACAGCTCGCTCTTGGCCGTTAAGTTCAAAGTATAGGGTACGCATACCTTCTGGGTCAGGATCACTAATTGAGTCAAGTTTAATAATCAGTGTTTTTCCTTTTTCAATGATGACTTCAATTCGTTCACCTTTACGCATACCATAGAAGAACGTCAACGAATCTATCTTCGTTACATCGCCGAATTCTTCATATAGCTTGCGGTAGTCCAAGAATACTTCTGGGTACATAATATAACTTAATACTTCTTCATCAGATGGCGAGTAGTTAATTAATGCCGTTAATTCATCTTTTACTTTTTCAAAATCAACAGGTTCTAATAAGTCCCCTGGTCTAACATCAAATTCTTCTTTGCCATCTAAGACAAGCTTTCTTAGTTTTTCTGGAAAACCACCAGCTGGTTGACCTAATTTCCCTTGGAAGAAATCAATGACTGATTTTGGATAAGTTAAATCAGTGCCGCGTTCATAAACAACTTCTTCAGTTAAATTATTTTGGACCATAAAGAGTGCCATGTCACCAACCACTTTAGATGATGGTGTTACTTTTACAATATCACCAAACATCTTATTAACCATCGCATACATATCTTTAATATCATCCCAACGATCTTCTAAGCCAACACTTTTAGCTTGTTGTTTTAAGTTGGTGTACTGGCCACCTGGCATTTGGTGTTTATAGACTTCACTAGCCGTTGTTGAAATACCGTCTTCAAAAGTACGGTACTGCTCACGAACATCTTGCCAATACCTGTTAATTTGTTCCACGTTTTCGATATTTAGATCAGGTTCGCGGTCAGTATTTTCAAGTCCATAATATAAACTACCCATGCTTGGTTGACTAGTCATGCCACTAAAGGCATTCTGTGCAACGTCAACGATATCAACACCTGCACGAGTTGCTGCTGCATAGGAATAGATACCATTACCACTTGTATCATGCATGTGCAAGTGAATAGGTAAATCAACTGCATCTTTTAATGTGCTGACTAAGTTATAAGAAGCAGTTGGTTTTAATAGACCTGACATATCTTTAATCGCGATAATATTCGCACCCATTTTTTCTAATTCAATCGCTAAGTTTTTGTAATAGTCTAGCGTATATTTGGTTTCGTTCGCATTATTTAAGTCCCCGGTATAACAAATCGCTGCTTCAGCAATCTTATTGTTATCACGCACGTATTGAATACTTTTCTCCATCTGTGGCAACCAGTTTAAGCTATCAAAGATTCGAAATACATCGATCCCGTTCTTCGCTGCTAGTGAAACAAACTCTTCTAGAACATTATCAGGGAAGGCTTCATAACCGACACCATTCGATCCTCTAAAGAGCATTTGGAACAAGGTATTTGGCATAAGTTCACGCAGTTTTTGCAGTCTTTCCCATGGATCTTCTGATAAGAATCGGTAAGCCACATCGTACGTTGCTCCGCCCCACATCTCGTGTGAGAATAATTGTGGCATGGCTTCTTCGGTCTGACTGGCAATTTGATACATATCGTAAGAACGCATACGCGTTGCAATTAAACTTTGGTGCGCATCACGGAAGGTTGTATCTGTTAGTAATAATTTAGATTCTTGTTTAATCAATTCATTAACAGCGTCTGGCCCTTTTGTATCTAATACTTCTTTAAATGACGGCCTGTTTAACTCAACGTTCTCTAAATTCTTAGGTAAACGGGGTTTCAATAACCTTGGCTTTTCTACGTTACCTACACCCGGGTATGAGTTAATCGTCACATCTGAAATGTATTTTAACGTTTTGTTCCCGCGGTTACGTTCAGTTGGAAATTTGAATAATTCATCCGTTGTATCAATAAAGTTTGTTGAGAAATTCCCCGCTTTGAATTTTGGATGAGAAACGACATTCGTTAAGAACGGAATATTCGTTTTAACCCCACGAATTCGGAACTCTTTTAAGACACGATCCATTTTCTGACATGTTTTTTCAAACGTACGTCCATACACAATGGCTTTAACAAGGAGTGAGTCGAAATACGGAGTAACCACTGTTCCCTTAAAACCATTCCCAGCATCAAGTCTGACACCAAAACCTCCGGGTGAACGGTAAGTATTCACTTTACCAGTATCAGGCATAAAGTTATTCGTTGGGTCTTCCGTTGTAATACGACACTGAATCGCAAAACCACTCATCGTCATGTCTTCTTGTTTTGGAATATCGATTTCATCGTGTAAATCTTTTCCTTGAGCAATTAAAATTTGAGCTTGAACGATATCAATATCGGTAATCATCTCAGTAATCGTATGCTCGACTTGAACTCTTGGGTTTACCTCGATGAAATAAAATTCATTACCTTCTACTAAGAATTCAACAGTTCCTGCGTTTAAATATTTAACGTGACTTGCTAAATCAACAGCTGCTTGACAAATTTCTTCACGGAGCTCCTCGCTCATGGTCACACTTGGGGCGATTTCAATAACTTTTTGGTGTCGTCGTTGAATTGAACAGTCTCTTTCGAATAAATGAACAATATTGCCATGAGAATCCCCTAAAATTTGGACTTCGATGTGTTTAGGATTTTCTAAGAAACGTTCAACATAGACATCTTCACGACCGAATGCAGCACGAGCTTCCGATTTTGCACGTTCGAAGTTAGCTTTCACTTCATCTTCGTTATATGCTACTCGCATACCACGACCACCACCGCCTAAAGTAGCTTTCATAATAATCGGGTAGCCGGACTTTTCAGCAAATGCTAAAACATCTTCTATATTATCCATCGGGCCATCTGATCCGGGAATTGTTGGAATACCTGCATCAAGTGCAACAGCCTTCGCTTTTAACTTATCACCAAACATATCTAGGTGACTTTCTTTTGGACCGATAAAAATAATATCTTCTTCTCTACAACGTTTAGCAAACTCTAAGTTTTCTGATAAAAATCCATAACCTGGATGAATCGCATCTGCCCCTGTTTCTTTCGCTATTTTAATAATTCCTTCAATATCTAAATAAGCGTCAATAGGCTTTTTGTCTTGACCGATTAAATAAGCTTCATCGGCTTTAAATCGGTGCACACTTCCTTCGTCTTCCTGAGCATAAATTCCCACTGTTGAAATACCTAGCTCAGTCAACGCACGAAAAATTCGTATCGCAATCTCACCACGATTGGCTACGAGAACTTTTTTCATCTCTTCATCCTCCTTAAGTTATCTATCCTTCCCATTATATCAAAAACATACAAATAAAATACACCTGACGTCAAAATTTGATATATTCCTTACAAAGTAGACCCTCTAAAAAGTAAACGATTTTGAAGGGAACATATGAGTATGACATCAGGTGAATTAAATTGTTATTTATTTTTAAACAGGGACACAACCACAAAGATACCTAAGAAAATTAAAGTGATGGTTGCTCCTGGCGGTGTTGCATATTGATAAGATAAAACTAACCCGGCAATTGTCCCGATTAAAGAAAAAACAATACCAAGGATAATGACACCATTAAAACTTTTGGATAATCGCATTGATATCGCAGCTGGTAGAATGAGTACTGCTGAAACAAGAAGGGCACCCATGATTGGCATAATGATTGCCACGGTTACACCCGTCAGAACATTAAATAAAATAGACATCCATCTGACAGGCAGTCCCGCTGTAAAAGCCGTTTCTTCATCAAAAGTTAAAATGTACATCGGATTTCTAAAGACAGCATACAAGATAACAATCATGACAGATAGTACCGCAAGTAATGTAATCTGCAATGAACTAATAGTGACGATCGATCCAAATAAGAAGGAATCAATCGACATGGCACTCGCATTGCTAGAGAAGGTCATTAGCACTAAAGCTAAAGCCATCCCACCAGACATAAGAATAGCAATAGATATTTCGGAATAAGAACGATACAATGACCGTAGATATTCGAGTAATAAAGCAGCTAAGATGACTACAAATATATTCGTAATCGTCGGCTCAGCGCCTATCAATAGTCCTAAAGCAATCCCAACTAAAGAAACATGCGATAAGGTATCAGCCATCAAAGATTGTCTTCTTAGAATTAAGAACAAGCCTAAGATGGGGGCGATAATTGAGATTAAGATTGATGCTTGGAAGGCTCTTTGCATGAATCCATAGAGAAACATCTCCAAGGTGAATCCTCCTTCCGTACTAGCTCGATATGTTTATCTGCATACTTTTTCAAATCATTATAATCATGCGTCACCATAATAATTGCTTTGCCGTGATCGCGTGTATTATGTTTAAGCAACTCATAAAAATGCTTTCTAGATTCTGCGTCCATCCCAGTCGTCGGCTCATCGAGCACAAATAAATCTGGATCAGTCGCAAAAACCCTAGCTAGTGAAATACGCTGTTTTTGGCCACCGGAAAGCTCACCAATTTTTTTATGGCGCTGATCCCACATGCCGACTGATTTCAAAGATTTTTCGACATGCTGGTGATCTTCTTCAGTTAAACGTTTAAACCAGCGTCCACGTGGATAGCGACCAGATCGAACTAATTCTAATACTGTGCTAGGGAATCCTATATTAAAAGAGGCGACAGTCTGGGGAACATACCCAACAACCAGCCTTTCATCCCACCGATTTTTATTAGAAATGGATACAGATCCTCTCGAAGGTTTTAGTAACCCTAAAATATTTCTTAATAAAGTTGTTTTGGCCGCACCGTTCTCGCCAGTTAAAATGGCAAACTCACCACTTCTTACTGTAAAAGAAATGTTTTGTAAAACTGGTTCATCATCATAATGAAATGCTAAATTATCAACTTTGATGTATTCCATCTCACCCGTCCTCTCTTAAATCGTAATCGTTACTGTCTTATTTTATATTAAAAAATCCCGTACCGCAATTATCCATTAATTAATGCTTCGTTTTAATTGTTCTAAGTTTTGACGCATGGCATCAAGATAGCCAAGATCTTGGTCTTCCATTTCTTTAGATAAAATTTCTAAATCATAAAGCACAGCAATTTCTGTACCCGTTTCGTTCGCTACCGTTTGAGCAACAGCTGAATCTGCCCCTGATTGATAGTAGATAACAGGCACTTCATATTCTTCTACTAAATTCCCTACTTCTACTAAGCGTGAAGGGCTTGGTTCTACTTGTGTTGAAAGCCCACCGATAGATATTTGAGTTAAATTGTAGCGATTTGCTAGGTAATTAAACGCTTCGTGTTGTACGACAAAATTACGATTTTCTGCACCCTCAAAGGTTTCTTCATACTCAGCATGTAATTCTTTTAATTGTTTTACAAAGTTTTTTGCATTCTGATTATAAATTTCTTCACCTTCAGGATCTGCTTCAATAAAAGCGTCACGTATTTCATTGACTTGGTATTGTGCATAAACTAGATCTAACCAAATATGTGGGTCAGTATCTTCATGATCATCTACATGTAGAGATACAGCGTCTGACTCTTCTCCATCAGCTACAAAGTATACAGACACTGAACCATGATTTAATGTATATTCAAATGGCTCAGATGCTGGTTGTTTGGCTTCAATTTTTTCGTCTTCCTCAACAACGACCCAAGTGATTTCCTGATCACCTTCAATATTTGCTTTTAGACTCGTATTGTCACCTGAGTGATAGTGTCCAGCTACACCGATTATGTCATTTGATTCATTCTCTTCTTCGTGATCGTGGTCATGATCGTGATCTTCTTCATGGTTGTGGGCGAGGTCATCGTTGTGAGAGTGATCTTCTTCAATCATTTCATTGACTCCATCAATCGTTTTAGCTACGACAAGGTCATCATTTTCAATGGTATCTAACATATCTTGAGCCCAGAACTCCATCTCATCACTACTATACACAAATACATCGGAGTCATTTACTTTAGCAACATCTTGGGCGCTAGGTTCAAAACTATGAGCATCTTGATTCGATGATAAAATCATGTCAACATCAGCACGGTCACCAGCGACCTGACTAGCAAATTCATAAACTGGATAAAAACTCGTTGTAACCTGAAGCTTATCGTCCTTTCCACTAGCATTGTCTGATTGCGTGCCAGCGTCACAGGCTGACAACGCTAAAACAGATAATAAACTTGCCGTTAATACTTTTTTCTTCATTGTAATCTCCTTTATCTAATTTTCATTTCAATTATTTAAAAGCTGCAGCTAATCGTAATAATTACGATTTGTAACTTATACTATTATAACAAAAAATTTACTAATAAAAACTATCAATTTTAATGAGCTAACATATCTCTGACTAAATCTTGTTCTGAATAACTTTCTGGGTAGTAGGTAGGCCAGTGATCTACTTCATCTAATAGCTCCTGTCTATTATCGCCCCAATACAAGTGGAAATGGCTTGAATCTTCTGGCGCAATAATATGATCACTAAACTGAATATATTCTGGCATTGCTTCTTCACCACTTATTTTTTTATAAACAAATCGGACACCACGATTGCCTCGTTCATAAGTAAGAATTTCATAACCGTCATACTCGTAAGCTGCTGTTTCTTGATTGCCATCCATATCGGTAAATGTAAAACTATCATCATGAATATCAATATACTGAATATCTGTATCAAAGCCAACTGTATAGTAATCCTTATAATCCTCAGCGGTCATTGAATCGTCATTATTTGCTTTGTGCTCAAAAACTTCATCCAAGGCTCCTGACTCCAGATAAGGATGTACCGATTGCCACTGGCCTTCCCAATCAGATAACTCACGATCTGCTACTTCATCATTATAGAAAAAGCCATTGTACACTCGTTTACTATCATAATCATCACCATGATGATCATCAATATGTATTGTTACCGGTTCGGATTCACCGATGACATCACCGTCTTTAGATAATACTTGAACTTTGATTTCTGTGCCATCTTCTTCAGCTTCATAGGTCAATGTATCTGACTGTTCATCCAGTGTTTTAAACTCTCCATCTTGGCTTTCTAACCATTCAAAAGATTGATCTGTCGCTAAGTCACTGTTGGTATGTGCTGTTAGCTCAAAAGAATCTCCCGTATGATAGTGTTCAGCTAGACCATCAATGGTAACTTCAATGTCTTTTTCTGGTTGATTAGCAACCACTTCACTATCAGCATGTCCATCAGCAGATTCACTCTCTTGTGCGCCGCATGCAACTAATAAACTAACACTTCCTAATAATATAGTATTCTTAATGATTGTACTTTTCATTTTTTACCTCCGTTTTTTAAATCGTAACCATTACGTTTTA
>DATGUS010000058.1:0-22384 GCA_035301245.1 Alloiococcus sp.
ATTATTTTCTTAATCGGATACCGGGCGATAGGTCTTAATTACTTTTTAGTTCTTGCTATTATCGCAGGAATATTTAACTTAGTGCCTTATCTCGGATCCTTCATTTCTGGATGCTTGGCTGTTATCGTAGCGTTATTTCAAGATCCAGTTTTAATTTTTTATTTAGTGGTTGTATTTGCAATTGAACAAATTTTAGAAAACCGAGTGATTCAGCCAATTGTTTTAGGTAGCCAATTGAATATGCATCCAATTACTATTTTGTTCGTTCTGCTTATTTCTGGAAACTTATTTGGAGTGGTTGGTTTGCTACTCGGCGTGCCAACGTATGCTGTTATTAAAATTATTTTGAGTATGTTCTTTGAGCATATTGAAAAAACAACTGACTTATATGATGACAATGCACTAGGTGAGCCAGAAGATTCAATATTAAAAAAATAAATTATAAAGAATAGTACCAAAGTTATCCTTGCATTATGACATCTTGTCATATATTATAGAGTGTGCTGCTATAAAAGTGACTGGTTGTCATATTAAGGAGTAATAACATGCCTAAAGATACATTTTATAATCTTTCAAAAGAAAAAAGAGATCACATTATACAAGCTGCGATGAAGGTTTTTTCAATTCAATCATTTAATGAGGCAGCGATTTCTGAAATCATTCGTCATGCGGATATTTCGAGAGGAAGCTTCTATCAATATTTTGACGACAAGTTAGATTTATACAAGTACTTAATTGGACTGTTTAAAAAGAATTATCACAGTTTAATGCTGAAGAAATTTCAAGAACATGATGGTGATTTTTACTTAGGGTATAAAGCTTATAGTTGTTATTATATTAGAAGTATCCGTGAATCTGAGAAGTTCGGATTCTTTGAAAATTTATTCTTAAATATGAATTATCAACTAAATAGAGAAAATATAAACGTATTATTTACTAACGATAACAAGTTACGTTTATATGATGCGATTAATCTAGACAATGTTAGCATTTCCAATAAAGAAGATTTAATGGAAGTCTTGCAGTTTTTACATGAAGTATTAAATAATGCCATAATGGAAGGTTTTTGGAACAATTACACAATAGAAGAAACGCAAGAAGCATTTTTAAAACGCTTAGACTGGGTGTTTTATGGCATTGCTCTAGAAGAACAAAGGGGAGATGAGAATTAATGTTTAAATTATTTAAAGAGATGGATTTAAAATTTGTGGCGCTAGGCATAGTCTTATCTGCCATTCGAGTAGCAGGAATGGTTGCCTTACCAACTTTAACGGCCAATATTATTGATTATGGTGTTATGGAGGGAGATATGGCCTACATCTTCCAACAAGGCTTTTTAATGATGGCTATTACGGTTATTTGTATTTTCTTTGCTGTCGGAGCAGCTTATATTAACTCTACTCAATCACAAGGATTAGGAGAAAAATTAAGGAACCGTGCTTTTATTAAAATTTTAAATTTCTCAAATGAAGACTTAGATGACTTTGGAACGTCATCGCTCATTACACGGACTACTAATGATGTGATGCAACTACAATTTGTTATGCTTCACTTTTTAATGATGTTAGGGTTGGATCCATTTTTAATTTTAGGGTCAGCAACGGCAGCATTTATAAGAGAACCTCAACTAGCTGTGGTGTTCTTTATAACAGCGCCATTATTAGGAATTGCAATTTTTTTCATTATTCGTGCAGCAAGTCCATTATTCAGAAAGTTACAATTACAAACTGACGTCATCAACCGTATTTTCCGTGAAGGACTAACTGGCGTTCGTGTTGTTCGTGCGTTCAACAAAACGGAGTATGAAGAGAACCGCTTTAATGAAGCGAACGAAGAATTCAAATCAATTTCGGTTCATGCATTCTTCCGTTTAGCTTTATTTATGCCAGTGATGATTTTAGTAATGAGTTTAACGAATATTTTAATTGTATGGTTTGGTACACGCTTAGTAGGATCAGGTCAAATGCTAGTCGGTAACATGGTGGCCTTCTTAACTTATGCAGGACTACTAATGACGGGCATTATGTTATTAGCACAAGTATTATCTTTCATGCCGAGAGGTCAGATCGCAGCTGAACGTATCATGGCTGTATTAAATCACAAGTCATCAATTAATGATGATGAACATCCAGAACCGATCTCTGATGAACCAGTGGAATTAACTTTTGATCATGTTAATTTTCGTTATCCTGGAGCAGAAAAATTAGCCTTAGCTAATATAGACTTTGAAGTAAAAGCTGGTGAAACATTAGCTGTAATTGGTGGTACCGGTACAGGGAAAACCTCTCTTGCTAACTTAATGCTTCGGTTATATGATGTAGAATCTGGTGAAATCCGTTTAAACGGAATAAATATTCAGCACCTTTCACAATATGATTTAAGAGAGAAAATAGGATTTGCACCACAAACACCAGTCTTGTTTTCAGGAACAATTCGCGAAAATTTATCTTATGGGCGAACTGATGCGACAGATGAAGAAATCTGGGCAGCATTAAAAGTCGCTCAAGGTGCAGAGTTTGTTCGTGGTTTAGAAGCAGGATTAGATTCTCGAGTTGAACACGGTGGAGGGAACTTCTCTGGTGGACAGCGTCAACGTCTAAGTATTGCAAGAGCATTGGTTACAGATGCTGAAATATTAATTTTCGATGACTCGTTCTCAGCGCTTGACTTCAAAACAGATGCAAACTTAAGAGCGGCATTAAAACCAGTTACTGAAGATAAAGCAGTGGTTATTATTGCTCAACGAATCAGTACGGTGGTAGATGCGGATCAGATTCTTGTTTTAGATAATGGTGAACTTGTCGGAAAAGGAACTCATGAAGAGTTAAAACAATCGAACAAAATTTATCAAGAAATTATGAATTCACAAATGAAGGGAGATGAATTGTAATGGCAGGTCAATCTCAACATAGAAGAAAAGCGAATGATTTTTGGGGAACGGTTAGACGTTTAATTCGCTACATGTCAACGCGTCGTCTATACCTCACATTTGCAATATTATCAGGTATGATTGCAATCTTACTTGGTGCCATAGCGCCGTCGATTTTAGGACGTGCAACGGAAGAAGCTTATCGTGCACTACGCCAAGCCCAAACGGAAGGCTTACCCCTAACCAATTTACCTATTGACTATGATTTAATTGTCCAAATTGTTATTACACTCATTTTTGTTTTCATATTTCAAGCAATGATGCGTTACGTACAAAACGTATTATTGGCTTTATTAACTCAATCAACTGTTTATGATTTACGAAAAGATTTAAAGAAGAAGATGGGTCATTTACCAATAAGTTTCTTTGACACACATGGTAATGGAGATATCATGTCTCGTGCTGTTAACGATATGGACCAAATTTCCAATACACTACAACAGTCACTCATTCAACTGATTAACGGTGTGGTTATGTTTGTTGGAGTTTTCATTGTTATGATGGTCGTTAATTGGAAATTAGGACTAGTCGTTGCGATTACAGCACCGATTAGTGCACTGTTGATTTACTTTATTGCACCAAAAGCTCAAAAACAATTCACGATACAACAAAAAGAGTTGGGTGTATTAACGGATCAAGTTGAAGAAATTTATGCTGGACACAACATTGTTAAAACTTACAACCGTGAAGATGATGAAATTGAACGTTTCTTAGAGCAAAGTAGTAAGTTAAATAAGGCTTCTACAAAAGCACAGTTCTTCTCAACTATTATGATGCCTCTCGTAAACTTTTCGAGAGACTTAGGTTACTTCGGTGTTGGTGTTGTTGGGGGTTGGGGCGTTATCAACGGAACGATTTCGATTGGTCACGTCCAAGCTTTTATGCAATATGTGAACCAGTTTGCTCAACCCGTTCGTTTTATCGCTCAATTATCAAACACTATTCAATTGACCATTGCTTCATGTGAGCGTGTGTTTGAAATCATCGATGAAGAACCGATGCAAGATATTCAAGTTGATATACCAGATAAAGAAAACACACCATATAAAGTTGAGTTTGAACATGTTCAATTTGGTTATGATGACTCACCGGATGCAGAACTATTAATGAACGACTTTAACCTCCAAGTGAAACCAGGTGAGATGATTGCAGTTGTTGGACCAACAGGGGCAGGGAAATCCACTTTAATCAACTTATTAGAACGATTCTATGATGTTAAAGGCGGTAGTATCCGTATCGATGGCGTTGATACACGACATTTTAAACGTGAAGAATTACGTGAACGTTTATCAATGGTTCTACAAGATACATGGTTATTTAATGGAACGATCTGGGAAAACATTGCTTATGGTAACGATAAGTATGCTGATGATGAGGAGAAAATTTTTGCAGCATCGAAAGCAGCCCATGTCGATGAATTCGTGAGACGTTTACCGAAAGGATATTCAACGATAATTAACGAAGAGGGCTCGAATATTTCACAAGGCCAACGTCAATTAATTACTATTGCGCGTGCTTTCTTAGCCGATCCAGAAATTTTAATCTTAGACGAAGCAACATCCAGCGTTGATACACGAACTGAGGAGTTAATTCAAGAAGCAATGAATAACGTCTTAGCGGACCGTACTAGCTTCGTCATTGCTCACAGACTTTCAACAATTAAAGATGCTGATAAAATTATCGTGATGAACCACGGTGATGTTATTGAAATCGGTACTCACGACGAATTACTTGAACAAGATGGGTTCTATGCCACACTTTACAATGCACAATTTGCATCAGTTGATGATGCGGCAGAAGAACTTGCTTGGAATAGTTAATTCTAATTAGATAAATAGTTAGACCTCTAGCTTTATGAGTTGAACCAAAAGTTGTTTTTAAAAATAATTTTTGATCTCAAATCATGATGCTTGAGGTTTTTTATTATTTTGTTTTAACGTATAATAAAGATGTGATATTTCAAAAGGAAAGGAGATTATGAATGACTCAGTTATATGAAACGACAGCGGTTAATCAGGATGGTATGAACGGCAAATCATATCTAAAGGATGGGGAAACTTACACGGTATCTAGCCCACTTTCAAAAGCAGAGGGTACGAATCCTGAAGAGTTAGTTGGATTAGCAATGAGTACTTGTTTCAATTCAACGATTAAGGCTATTTTAAAGGAAGAAAGAATTGAATCGGCATCGAAAGTAGAAACAACGGTAAAATTACATAGAGAAACGGAAGAACCAGGCTATTATTTCACTGTGGATGTTTATCTAGGGATTGAAGGTATGAATGAAGAAAAGGCTGCTCGTTATGTAGAAAAGACGAAGAAACGATGTCCTGTAGCAAAACTAATGCCTATCAGTTCAACTGTTCGGTTTTATCCAACAATTTTTTAATGCTGCTTTCATTCTTTAAAAATTTTCTTAATATTATATGATAGATATAAACTATGTGAACAGAGGGAAAATAGTGAAAAAAAGTATGTGGATTAGACTAATCATTGCTGTGCTTGCCCAAATAATCCTAGCAATGGGCATTGCCTTATTAATTAAAGCTGGTATTGGGCTAGGTCCAGTTGATGCCTTTAATGCCTCTTTATCGCAACTGACTGGTATAACTGTTGGAACGATGTCGATTTTATTTAATACCTTTTTTATAATAGGACAAATATTTGTTTGGAGAAAAAATTTCGCTCCAATTCAATATTTACAAATTCCAGTGACAGTTATATTAGGTAGGATGATTGATTTCTTTTTAATTTATGTATTGATCTTTGATACATCGTCTTATTTGATTAGTGTCATCATTTTCGTCCTAGGGTTAATTATCATGAGTTTCTCAGTTGGGATCATTAATACTAGTCAAGTGATTTACTCACCGCTTGAAGGATTCTGTCTAGCATTAGAAAGTGTGACCTCACTCAAGTTTGTTCAATACCGATGGGGTGCTGACATCCTTTTAATTATTTGTAGTTTCTTATTTGTTACAATGGGAGCGGATAATGTGTTAAGAGAGGGCACGATTGCGGTGATGGTGCTATTTTCACCGATTTTGAACTACTTTATGGAACAGCAAATTGCATGGTTCAATAAAGCAGGTTTAATTTAAAACCGTCAAAATGACTAATTAAACGCTTTAAATTGTAAAGAGTTGTTTAATGATTTATAATGCTAACTATTAGTAAGTTAATTTAACTATTTATTTAAAGGAGAAGGCGATTTATGTTATACAACAACATTATTGATGCTATTGGTAATACACCATTAGTTAAATTAAATCACGTGCCGAAAGAATATGCCGATATTTATGTCAAATTAGAATTCAATAACCCTGGCGGTAGTGTGAAAGACCGTCCAGTTCGTCATATTATTAAAAACTTATTACGTAGAGGCGTTTTAAAACCGGGCGGCACAATTGTTGAGTACACAAGTGGGAATACTGGTATTGCACTTGCAATGGTAGGCGCAGCTTTAGACTTAAATGTTATTATTGTGATGCCTGAAACCATGTCTAAAGAACGTAAATTACTTATGAAAGCTTATGGTGCAGAACTGGTGTTAACTCCAGGCGAAGATGGCGTAAGTGGCGCACAAGCCAAAGCAGAAGAGATAGCCAAAGAGAAAGATGCACCCATTTTCGGTCAGTTCTCAAATGAAGCGAATGTGAGAGCTCACGAAGAGACAACAGCGATGGAAATTTTAGCTGACTTACCAGACGTAGATGGATTCGTTGCTGGTGTTGGAACAGGTGGGACTGTAACCGGTGTCGGTCATGTTCTAAAAGCAACAGATGAAAACATTACGGTTTGGGCGGTTGAACCGAAAGATTCTCCGCTACTGTCAGGTGGTGAAGCTGGTCCGCATAAAATTCAAGGATTAGGTGCTAACTTTATTCCAGAAATCTTAGATCGCGATGTGTATGACCATGTCTTCCAAGTCTCTAACGAAGAAGCCATGTCAAAAGCAAGAGAACTTGCAAAAACTGAAGGGATTTTAGGCGGTATTTCTTCAGGAGCTAATTTAACAGCAGCATTTGAATTAGCAAAAGAATTAGGTAAAGGTCAAAAGGTAGTGACTGTTTTACCATCTAATGGTGAACGTTACCTATCGACACCTTTATATGAGCACTTAGAAGATGAGCTTAACTAAACGATATCAGTTAGCAAAACATATTTACAAGAATGATCCGGCTGCTACAGGAGTATGGAGTACATTCTTTTTATATCCAGGTGTCAAAGCATATAGCAGACACTTTAAAGCTCACTGGTTATACAAAAAAGGGTTTAAAGTCCTTGCTCGTTATATTTCAGAGCGGACAAGAATCAAGACAAATATTGAAATCCATCCAGGTGCTCAGATTGGTGAGGATGTCTTTATCGATCATGGGACTGGAGTAGTTATTGGTGAGACTGCCGTTGTTGGTGATCGTGTGAAGATGTATCACGGGGTGACACTTGGCGGTACAGGTAAAGAAAAAGGATCGAAACGCCATCCAACGATTGAACATGATGTTCATATCGGTGCAAAAGCGATCATTCTCGGTGATGTCACAATTGGACATCACTCTAAAGTAGGTGCTGGCGCCTATGTTGATAGAGATGTGCCACCATATTCTACCGCTGTAGGAATGCCCGCACGAATCATACTACACGATAAGAAATGGAATCGTATAGGTGAAATATAGACAGACATAAACTTCTTGATCTCAGTTCGTCAACGAAAAGACAAACAACTGAATGGGTCAAGAAGTTTTATTTATGTCTTGAAATGCTAAGAAACATAGACAATAATAGTAATCTTCGATATAATTTATAAGGACTTTTTTATGAAGGAGGGCATTTAGAGTGGCTCAATTATATTACCGATATGGAACGATGAATAGTGGTAAATCGATTGAAATTCTTAAAGTAGCTTATAATTACGAAGAACAAAACAAAAAAGTTGCACTATTTACTAGTGGCATGGATGACCGTGAAGAGATTGGCAAGATTGCTAGTCGCGTGGGCATGAACCGTCGTGCAATGATTATTAATGATGATACAAATATTTTTGAAACAGTAAAAAAATTAGATGAAGATATTTCTTGTGTCCTAATCGATGAAGCACAATTTTTAAAAAAAGAACACATCTATCAACTAGCAAATATCTGTGATGAATTAAACATTCCTGTGATGGCATTCGGTTTAAAAAATGATTTCCGTAATGAATTATTCGAAGGCTCAAAATATTTATTATTATTAGCAGAAAAAATCGAAGAAATGAAAACAATTTGCTGGTTCTGTGGTAAGAAAGCAACCATGAATATGCGATTATCTGACGGCAAGCCTGTTCGTGAAGGTGAGCAGATTCAAATTGGTGGGAATGAATCGTATTATCCTGTATGTCGCAGACATTACTTTAATCCGTTAGTAGACCATGAAGGGAAGATTATTAATGAGTGACTATAACATATTTGATCGACTGGTCACAGTCGAAGAAAGATATGATGAGTTAAATCAATTATTAAGTGATCCGGAGGTTATTAGTGACACGAATCGCTTTATGAAATTAAGTAAAGAAGAAGCAAGTCTTAGAGAAACGGTACAGACTTATGGTAGATACAAAAAAATAAATGAAGGTATCGAAGAAACAGAAACAATGTTATTTGATGGCGGTTTAGAATCTGACATGGAAGAACTTGCTAAAGAAGAATTAAGCGACTTAAAATCAGAACATGCAGAACTTGAAGAAAAGCTTAAAATTTTACTTTTACCTAAAGATGAAAACGATGAGCGTAATATCATCATGGAAATTCGTGGTGCTGCAGGTGGTGACGAAGCGCAACTCTTTGCTAGTGATTTGTTTGAAATGTATCGTAAATATGCGGAGAGCCAATCTTGGAAAGTTGAAGTTTTAGACTCAAGTTCAACGGGTGTTGGTGGCTTTAAAGAAGTTATCTTATCTATTTCAGGCGACAATGTCTATTCAAAATTAAAATTCGAAAACGGTGCCCACCGAGTTCAACGCGTCCCAGAAACGGAATCACAAGGTCGAATTCATACATCTACAGCGACAGTCGTTGTTATGCCTGAAGCTGAAGACGTAGAGATTGATATTGATCAAAATGATATTCGTGTAGATATTTACCACGCTTCAGGCGCAGGTGGACAACACGTTAACAAAACGGCATCTGCTGTACGTTTAACGCACGAGCCAACAGGCATTGTAGTGGCTATGCAAGATGAACGTTCACAACTAAAAAATAGAGAAAAAGCGATGAAAGTTTTACGTTCAAGAGTCTATGATAAGATTCAGTCTGAACAGCAAGCCGAATTTGATGCAGAACGTAAATCAGCTATAGGTACTGGGGACCGTTCAGAACGTATCCGTACGTATAACTTCCCACAAAGTCGTGTCACAGATCACCGCATTAACTTAACAATTCAAAAATTAGATCAGATTCTTGCAGGAGATTTAGGTCAAATTATCGATAAACTAGTAATTTGGGAACAGACTGAAAAGCTAGAGCAATTGTCAAATGACGGCATATAATAGGTTATCAACATATTTTGAGCTATTAAATTGGGGGAAAAGTTATTTAAAAGATTCAGACATTGATGAAGACGTCGCTCGCTGGTTAATGCAAGAACGATTTAATTTGTCACAGACCGACTTAATTATTAAACGTCAAGATGTTATGCCTGAAGAAGAGAAAAAACAGTATCTTCAAGATTTAGAGAAAGCTAAGAATCATTACCCACCCCAGTATATTGTTGGAAGAGAGTGGTTTTACGACCGTGCTTTTAAAGTGACAGAATCAACTTTAATACCAAGACCAGAAACGGAAGAATGGTTTGATCGATATATTAAAGATTTACCAGATAAAAGTTTAACAGTTGTTGATGTCGGAACAGGTTCAGGTGTGCTAGGGATATCACACAAGTTGATGCGTCCACAAGATTCAGTTATTTTAACTGATATTTCACCTAAAGCACTCTCTGTAGCGAAAGAAAATGCTAAAATGTTAGGTGCAGATGTCACTTTTTTAGAAGGGGATACGTTAGAACCATTAATTGAAAAAAATATTTCTGTCGATTTACTCGTAAGCAATCCCCCGTATATCTCAGAAGATGAATGGGATGAAATGGACCAATCTGTACGTACTTATGAGCCAAAATCCGCTTTATTTGCGCAAAGTAATGGGCTAGCTATTTACGAAAGACTGTTCAAACAATCGTCAATGATTTTATCATCCAACAGTACTTTACTGTTGGAAATAGGCTATAAACAGTCAAATGCTGTAAAAAAATTAGTTAGACAATATTATCCACAAGCTGATGTCGAAATATGGACAGATGTTAACGGTTTAGATCGTGTTATCAAGGTGATTGTCTAAGTTATGCACATGTTTTAGACTTGTGGACAACCTCTTGACATGTCTAGCAAACCCTTGTGCAACAACGTTTATATCACTTTTAACAACAAAGTTTAAATGAAGAGTGTGGATAAAGTGGACTAGGATGTGTACAAAATTGTTGAAAGGATGTGAATGGTGTGGAAACCTTGTGGATAAAGGAAGAAGAAATAGAAAAAGCAGCTGAATTACTTAAAAAAGGTGAAGTGGTATCGTTCCCGACTGAAACCGTTTATGGACTCGGTGCTGATGCGTCAAATGACGAAGCTGTGAATAAAATATACGAAGCCAAAGGTCGTCCAAATGACAATCCTTTAATTATTCACCTCCATGATAAGAGTCAAGTCAGTTTATTTACTGACAGCGTACCTGAGAAAGCAGAGCAATTAATGGATGCTTTTTGGCCGGGCCCCCTAACCATTATCTTAAACCATACGACGAATAGGGCTTCAAAGAAGGTGACAGCTGGATTATCTTCCATTGGATTAAGAATTCCAAGTCATCCGCATGCCCTTAAGTTGTTAAAAGCAACAAACTTACCTTTAGCAGCTCCAAGTGCGAATACGTCAGGCAAACCAAGCCCGACATCTGCTGAACACGTGTGGCATGATTTAAATGGTAAAATCGCTGGTGTTGTTGATGGTGGAGATACTGGAGTAGGATTAGAGTCAACTGTAATTGACTTAACGAATGACAGCCAACCTATTATTTTACGACCTGGTGGTGTTCCTCAAGAAGATATTGAAAATATTATCGGCCCTGTAGAGAGTTCCAGCCTAGAAATGGATCGTAATCATTTAATTGAACGACCTAAAGCACCAGGAATGAAGTATCGACACTATTCTCCGGATAAACCAGTGATTATTGCAGATGACAATTGGACGGAGCTTGTGTCAAAATTGTTGAAAAAAGAAGAAAAAATTGGTATTCTAGCTAGCGATAACATACTAGATTTATACAGCAATCAAGTTGAAAGCATATTTAGTCTTGGTGCTGAAGACGACGTTCATACAGCTAGCCAGCTATTATACAAAGGATTACGTTATTTTGACGATAGTGATGTAACAGTAATTCTGGTGCAATCATTTGAGAAAAAAGGACTTGGTGTCGCATACATGAATCGACTAGAGAAAGCCGCTGGAAAATAAAATAACTGATGAAGGAGTAATTATTATGTCAAAAGTACATGTTTTAGATCATCCATTAATCCAACATAAACTAACAATCATTCGAGATAAAGCTACGGGAACGAAAACATTCCGTGAAGTTGTTAATGAGGTTGCTCGATTAATGGCTTATGAAGTATCGCGAGATATGCCCTTAGAAGATGTTCAAATCGAAACCCCATTAGTAAGTACAACTCAAAAACAACTATCTGGTAAGAAAGTTGTTATCGTTCCAATTCTTAGAGCAGGACTTGGTATGGTTGATGGGATGCTAGACCTTATTCCAGCAGCGAGAGTTGGACACATGGGTGTTTACCGTGATGAAGAAACAAAAGAACCGGTTGAGTATTTCTGTAAAATGCCTAAAGACATCGATGAACGCTTAATGTTAGTGGTTGATCCAATGTTAGCCACAGGTGGTTCTGCAATTGCTTCGATCGATGCATTGAAAAATCGTGGCGCAAAAGATATTAAATTAGTTGTTTTAGTTGCAGCACCAGAAGGTATCGAACATGTTCATAAAGAACACCCTGATGTAGAAATTTATACTGCTGCAGTAGATGAAAAACTAAACGATGATGCTTATATTGAACCAGGTTTAGGAGATGCAGGCGATCGTCTATTCGGTACATTATAATAAAGCTTTAAAATTAGGTTAGGATTGCATGTCAATTCTAACCTTTATTTTTACCAAAATTCAATGAAGTCTATTTTACTGTGTGTTATACATCAAATATAATTGTAAAATAGTGTCAATATTAAAAATAATGAAATAGATTTAAGAACTTTTGGGAGTGTAGTCATGGTTTATTATGGAAATCAACAAATATTCGCAATTATTTCTCATGTATTGTTTATTATGATGACGTTTTGGGCGATGGAAAGTTTATACACACGTGGGTGGATAAAAAAGAATTTTATACCTCAAGCTAGATTGTTATTTATGTTGCTATCCATTGCCATCGGGTATTTAGTAAGTTCTTTTTTTCTCGAAATTATATTCATGGCACAATCAGTAGGACGCTTTTAATTTAAAAGGTTTTACACGATTTGACGCAGCTGTTTTAAATCATTTGACAATGTGCTATAATACTTATCGTGAGTATAGTAAATGTTATTTAAAATAATTTGTGAAGTGGATTATTGGAGGATACAGAATGGACACGATTATTGTTAAAGGTGGAGACAATCAACTACATGGCCATGTGAAAATTGAAGGAGCCAAGAATGCTGCATTACCAATTTTAGCAGCGAGTCTTCTACCAACTGAAGGCAAAAGCCATTTAAAAAATGTGCCATTATTGTCTGATATTTATACAATGAAACAAGTTCTAAATCATTTGAACGTAGAGATAGATTTTTTTGAAAATAAAAAAGAAATGTACCTGGATTCAACCGAAGAATTAAATTCAGATACACCATATGAATTTATGAGTAAGATGAGAGCTTCCATTATTGTAATGGGACCTCTATTAGCTAGAAATGGCTATGCAAAAGTTGCATTACCAGGAGGTTGTGCAATAGGAACTCGTCCTATTGATTTACACTTAAAAGGATTCAGAGCGATGGGGGCCAATGTTGAAGTAGATGCAGGCTATGTCAATGCATCTGTTGAAGGTCAGTTAGAAGGAGCAGATATATACTTAGACTTCCCAAGTGTTGGTGCGACACAAAATATCTTAATGGCAGCTACGCGTGCAAAAGGAACAACCACCATCGAGAACGCAGCCAGAGAACCAGAAATAGTAGACTTGGCGAACTATCTAAATAAAATGGGTGCTAAAATTAGTGGTGCTGGTACAGATACCATTCGTATTGAAGGGGTAGATAAATTAGTAGCAGCTGAGCACTCTATTATCTTAGACCGCATTGAAAGTGGTACATTTATGGTAGCTGCTGCAGTTACAGGTGGCGACGTGTTAATTGAAGATTGTATCTCAGAACACAACCGTCCGTTAATTTCAAAGTTAACAGAGATGGGTGTTAAGTTCGAAGAACTTGCTGAAGGATTACGTGTCATTGGTCCAAAAGAATTGAAACCAACGGACGTGAAAACTTTACCTTATCCAGGCTATCCAACTGACATGCAATCACAAATGACGATTGCACAAACGGTAGCTAATGGTAACAGTATCATGCGCGAAACAGTCTTTGAGAACCGCTTTATGCATATGGAAGAACTTCGTAAGATGAATGCACAATTCAAGGTTGATGGCCAGTCATTAATGATTAACGGTGGGTATAAACTTCAAGGTGCGACTGTTGAATCAAGTGATTTAAGAGCTTCGGCATCTTTAATCATTGCGGGATTAGTTGCTGAAGGTTATACGAAAGTCACAAATTTAAAACACTTAGACCGTGGTTACTATAAATTCCATGAGAAGTTAGCTAACCTTGGTGCGTCGATTGAACGTGTAAACGAAGAAGTATCAATAGTCAAACATGTAGACAAAGTAAAATATGTTAAATAATACAAAGCATCTCTAAGGATCAAGGGCTAGTACGGTAGCCCTCCGAAGAGATGTTTTCTTTTGTTAATGAATAAAGAACGTTTTCGTATGAATAAACCTTTAGTCTGATGTCTGGTTGAGGTATAATGTTGATATCATCTATCTGAAAATATAATTATTGTTTTCAGCTATATTTTTACGTTAACATAATATTTAAAATTAGAGATTATTTTGCTGATTGAGGTGTAGAGATGGATTATATTCAAATTATTCAAGATATCTTATATTTTTTATTAAAAATTTTGATTGTTATTTTGCTTATTGCGATCACTTTCTTAATTGGTGCTATGCTAGGATATAGTATCTTCGGCGACGGAACGAATCCACTAGATGTTTTGAATCCACAAATGTGGGAACATATTTTTAATTTTTTCATAACCTAACCAAGACTTTATAAGTTTAACCGCTTATAAAGTTTTTTGTATTAAAAATATAAAGTTGACTAGTAAATCTTAATTCAAAAAAATAATTAACTTCCTTTTTTGCGTATAGTTTATTAAGAACATGTCATGCACTTAACGTGTTCTTATTATATTAATTGGGAGGTTTTTTTATGAACAGAACAATGTTAGTTGGACGAGTTGTTAGAGAAATCAATATCCGTGAATTAGATAACGGCAAGAAAGTATCGAATAATGTAATAGCAGTTAACCGTATTTATAAGAATGAAAATGGCCAAGATGCAGATTTTATACCATTTGTAGTATGGGGAAATCGTGCTGATCTTTTAGATAAGTATTGTGTAAAAGGTGATTTGGTTGGATTAGAAGGCAAGTTGCAATCACGTTCATACGAAGATAAAAAGGGAGAAACGAAATATGTTATCGAATTAAATGTCGATAATATTCAGTTTTTACAGCCAAAAAAAGATGAAGAATTAGATTTCATTAAAGAATTATCGTAATATAAACAATCATTTTTCATAGATTTGCGTTAAAATAAAAACGACTACAATTATAAATTAAGGGTGAAATCTATGAATATATTAATGGTTGAAGATAATACTTCAGTTAGCGAAATGTTAGAGATGTTCTTTATCAAAGAAGAATGGAATGTCACATTCATCGAAAACGGTAAAGAGGGACTAAATACTTACTTAGAAAATCCTGACAAGTTTGATCTTATTATTTTAGATATTATGTTACCAGATATGGATGGAACAATTATTTGTCGTGAAATTCGCAAAGAAGACGATCGTGTTCCAATTATTATGTTAACAGCTAAGGATACAGAGAGTGACGAGGTTATTGGTTTTGAACTTGGCGCCGATGATTATGTTACCAAACCATTTAGTCCTTTAACACTAATTGCTCGAATTAAATCATTATTTCGTCGAGCAAACTTAGGTTCTAGCGAGAGCGGTGAATATGAAATTGAAACAAAACATCTAAAAATGGATAGTGCTACCAGAGAAGTGATCTTGTATGATCAGCCGCTTGAAAATTTAACGCCTAAAGAATTTGATTTGCTTCACACGATGGCTGGCAAACCAAAACGTGTCTTTTCTCGAGAACAGCTTTTACAGTTAGTTTGGGATTATGAATATTTTGGCGATGAAAGAACCGTGGATGCGCATATTAAAAAGTTAAGACAAAAATTAGTTGAAAATGGACCACAAGTCATTCATACAGTTTGGGGTGTCGGTTACAAATTTGACGATAGCGAGAGCAGTGAATAAAAATGAAATTGCCTTATTTTTATCAACATATGCTTGGCTTTCTTGCCGTTATCATAATTTTACTTTACACTTCATTATTTTCATTCATTCGTTTATCAAGAGAATCAGCTTTTAATTCAACCCAAGAGGATCTATTTACGTATGCGGAAACGATTGTTGAAAGTGTCAATGATTATGATGATTTAAGTAGAGAACAGCGAATATTGGATAAATTCAATGTCAATATTGCTGTGGTTGATAATCAAGGGAAAGTTGTTTATCCATCCTTAACCCCTAATATTGTTAGCCATATTATTCCGGAAGATTTAGAGGATTTAAAAGCTGGTGAACGTCAAACATCTATTGTTGAATTAGGCGTTGATGGTGAAGAAGAAAATCATATGATGGTGTATGTGCCATACTTTTCTCAATCGACAGGTGAATACGGTGGGTTCGTCAGTGTCATGACACCATTTAGTATAGTAGATGATGAGATTAATGCACTTGAAGGTCATCTTTTTAGAGCTTTCTTCATTGCTACTATTGTGTCGATTATTATTAGTGCACTCCTCGCTTGGTATCAAGTTAACCGCATTAATCGTTTACGTAAAGCTGCTCATAAAGTAACCCAAGGTGAATATGATGTTAGGGTCAGTTATTCTGATAGAGATGAGTTAGATAACTTAAGCCGAGATTTTAATAAGATGATTTTAGCACTTGATCAGTCTCAGAAAGAATTAGATCGTCAGGAAGAAAGGCGAAAATCCTTTATGCAAGATGCTGCTCATGAAATGCGTACGCCATTAACTACAATTAACGGTCTGTTAGAAGGTTTAGAATATGGTATTATTGACGAAAGCAACCGCTTGAGAAGTATTCAATTAATGCGTAAAGAAACAACTCGCTTAATTAAATTGGTGAATGAAAACCTTGATTACGAAAATATTCGTTCTAACCGAATTAAATTAATTAAAAAAGAGATTCTATTAAGCAACATTTTTGAAGAAATAGACTATCAAATGAAAAAACTTGCTAAAAAATCAAATAATACATTGAATGTTGAAGATATGAAAGACATGACTGTTTTTGCGGATTATGATCGTCTTAAACAAATTTTAGTCAATTTAATCAAAAATGCGATTCAGTTTACGGATAATGGTGAAATTAACGTCTGGGCTGAAAAGACAGAATACGGGACTAAATTATTTATTCAGGATAATGGTATTGGTATGAGTGAAAAGCAACTCAAAAACATTTGGGAAAGATATTATAAAGCTGATACCTCACGACAAAATACTTTGTACGGGGAATCAGGTTTAGGGTTATCTATTGTTCAACAACTTGTTCATTTACATGGGGCCGTTATTGATGTTCGAAGTAAAGAGAATAAAGGAACATTATTTAGTGTAGAATTCCCTGACTCTCCAGAATTAGAAAAGGAACTTCAAAAGAATCGACAGCAAGATATTCTCGAATGATTAAGAATTATTCAAAATATTTTAAAAAATAGAATAGAAACAATTTTAATTCTTTTGACTAATATTAAAGGTTAAATGAATGATTAATGAATTTAGCCATTCAACTACTTTTAAAATAGCCAAATAACGTAGTAAAATTCGATTTATATATCAAGATTAAACAGGTGTGTCATCAGCAAAAGCACATCCTGATATCAAAAGCCGTCACAAACGCTGTTTAAACAGTGCTTGTGACGGTTTTTTAGTTTGATAAAGATATAAAAAGAGGAGTAGCTTTCCACGTTATTCTCTAAAATGAACTCTAGAAAGAAGCCACCGAAATGTAAACTCGTTATAACCCAATACAGTTTACGTTAGATATCAACTTTAGATTGTATTCGGAAAAGACTGATGTCGATCTTTTTATTAACGATATAATCCAATAGAATTAATATTAACTTAAACTTAATTTAATATTTAAAGATTATAGTATAATAAGTAATCTATTGCATCCTTCAAATAGATTTGAATAAATAGAACGATAAGGGTATAATACTGTAATGTGTAAAGATTAAAAATCTTAAATACGACAAATTAGGCATTTTTATTTGAAAACAATGTAAAAATTTAGTAAAATCACAATGAAATTTTATGTAGTACTTTAGGAGGATTTTTAATGAAGAAATTACAAGATTTCCTCAATAAACGTTCAGGATTCTTCCTCATTGCAATATTCTTGTATTGGGCAAAGACTTACCTAGCGTATACAATTGAATTTAATTTAGGCGTATCAGGCTTATTACAGCACTTTATTTTATTGATTAATCCATTTCCAATTATTGTTATTTTAATGAGTTTGGGATTATATTTTAAAGATCCGAAGAAGTCATTCTCTACGATGTGGTTCTTCCACTTATTAGCCAGCATTTTGCTCTATGCGAATATTTTATACTACCGAGAGTTTGCTGACTTTTTAACAACTAATGTGGCTGTTGGTGCCGGGGGTATTTCAACCGGTTTATTTACAGCTACCTTTAATATGTTAAATGTCTATGACTTTGTCTACTGTATTGATGTATTTATACTTGGCTATATTGTCTTTAGGAAATTATGGAATAGTGGATTAAGATCAAAACCTGTAATGAAAAAGACGGCATTATTGACAACTGTTTCAGGAATAATTTTTTTTGGTCTGAATATCGGTTTGTCTGAGATGAATCGTCCACAATTATTACTGCGTACATTCGACCGTAATTATATTGTAAAATATTTAGGTTTAAACTTCTTTACTGGTTATGATTTAGTTAATACATTCCAAAATAACCAAATTCGAGCAAATGCCGATGAGTCTGATTTAAGTGAAATCGTTAATTTTGTTCAGGAGAATCACGCTGAACCGAATCCAGAAATGTTTGGTAAAGCTAAAGGTAAGAACGTCATTACGATTGTTTTAGAAAGTACACAGCAATTCTTAGTTGATTATGAATTAGAAGATGAAAATGGTAATAAGCATGAAGTAACACCATTTTTAAACTCACTTTATCATGATAATCAAACATATCGATTTGAGAACTTCTATGGTCAAATTGGTCAAGGTAAATCATCTGATGCGGAAGTTTTAGCGGAGAACTCATTATTTGGATTGCCACAAGGAAGTGCGTTCCAGACATTAGGTTCTAGCAACACCTTCCACTCAGCCCCGTCTATTTTAAGTAATGAGGCTGGTTATACAAGTGCTTCATTCCACGGTAACGTTGGTTCATTCTGGAACAGAACGGATACGTATCAGTCATTTGGTTACGACTTCTTTTTTGATTCAGAATTTTACAACTTAACAGATGAGAACTCACTAGAATATGGTCTTAAGGATAAAGTTTTCTTCAATGACTCAATAAAGTATCTTGAACAATTACCTCAACCGTTTTATTCTAAGTTCTTAACAGTGACGAATCACTTCCCTTATCCACTAGATGAAGCAAACGTTGATTTCCCAGCTGCAGACACTTCGGATAATACAATCAACCAATACTTCCAAACAGCTCACTATGCTGATCAAGCACTAGAGGAATTTTTTCATTGGTTGAAAGAGTCAGGTATGTATGAAGATACGATGGTCGTTATTTATGGAGACCACTATGGTATTTCTGATATGAGAAACCCAGTCCTGGGTGAATTAATGGATATACCTCAAGATGAATGGACGTCATACAATAATGCACAGATGCAACGTCTGCCACTTCTATTCCATATACCTGGTGAAGAAGACGGACATACGATTGATACTATAGGCGGACAAGTTGATCTTTTACCAACATTGTTACACTTATTAGGTGTCGAAACGGAGCCTTATTTATTCATGGGTCAAGATTTATTCTCACCTGATAATGATAGAGCTGTATCCTTGCGAAATGGTCGCTTTATTAACAAAGACTACACAGTTGTTAGCGGCCAAATCTATGATACTGAAACAGGCGACGTTTTAAATGAAACATTAACTGAAGAAGAGATCCAAGAAATTTACGATGCAAGAGATAAATCGAACTTAGCACTCGAGCACTCTGATAGCATCTTAATGAAAGACTTGTTAAGATTCTATACACCTGAATCACTTAAAGGTCGAGAGAAAAATGATTATATCTATTATGATCAGATGAAATTTTTAAGAAATCATCCTCGTCGCGAAGCAAGTCTAATTGGTCAACGTAATGGTGAATCTACGCAAGAGCTTTATCAAACGAATGCCCCTGAAATTACAGGAGAGCCAATTATTAGTGAATTTAATGAGTATGGACAGGCGCAAGCTGAACAAGTAGAAACATCAAACAATGAAGAAGAATCTGAAAGTGCAGAAGAAGCAGTTAACAACACGAGTGAATAACGAATAAATAAAAGACGTTTAAGTAACGGCGAGATACTTTAGTTAGACCCTAGTTGAAGTATCGACCCTTAACTTGGCGTCTTTTTTTGGTGAGTATAAAAGTTTTATTTTCTTTAGATTATTAAATAAGTCATATACCTGGTTGCTATCTATTAATATTACTAAGATAATAAGAGTTGAAGTTCTATAAACTAAAAAAAAAGAAAAGTGAATGCAATGAATTTACTGAAGTTATTATTATATCCAGCAGCTTTTTTTAAAATATTATTTTCGACGTGCTCTAAGAGTCAAACTATAAATAACATTACGATGATTCCAAATAATCTTCAAGATGAAGAAGGGAACCTGAAATTGGATAATATGGCGGAGTTTCAGCAATTTATTGAACATCGTAGAGCAGCAAATTCGATTCCTTATCCAACACCAGTCGAGCTGGACGATAAAGAAGTAATGATTAAAGACAACGGCCCTATGCGTACCTTTATTTGGAATGAGCAAAATAATCCAAACCAGCAAGTTATCTTTTACTTACATGGTGGCTCATACTTTAAACAACCGGGAGACCATTACTTTAAGTATTTAAATGAATGGTCAGACCAATTGCAAGCTAAAATTATTATGCCAATTTATCCAAAGGCACCCGAGTATACATTTAAGGATAGTGCAGATAAACTACTAGAAATGTATAAAGAGATGTTGAACCAAGTAAATGATCCAGCACAAATTATGTTCATCGGTGATAGTGCTGGAGCTGGATTATTGATGGGGTTGGCCGATTATATTGCCGAGCACCATCTAGAACAACCAAAAGAAATTATTTTGATTTCGCCGTGGTTAGATATTAGTACTGATAATCCAAGAATTAAAGAATTTCAAAATGTCGATCCAAGTTTGCGACAGTGGCAGTTACAAGAATACGGATTGATTTGGTCTGACGGAGAAGAAAACGTTAAAAAACCATTGGTAAGCCCACTCTATTCTCACCAATTACAAAATCTAGGTAAGTTAACGATCATCATCGGAACTCATGAACTCTTTTATCCTGATAGTGAGTTATTACATGAAAAGTTAAGTGAGCTGAATGTCTCTCATAATTTTATTGTTGGAGACAAATTAACTCACGATTTTGCATTAGAAGATACCACCGCTGGCGAAGAAACTAGAGCATTAATGATGGATATTATTGAAAAAGATTTATCAGATTTAAAAGTTATAGTATAAGTAAAGAATTTTGCAAATAGGAAGTTAAAGGTGAAAAAATGAAGAAAGTTCATTTAAAAAGATTAGCATCGAACCGAGTAAAGAAAGGCTATCCAGTCTTAACCGAATTAGATATTTTTGATCAAGGGGACGCCAAAGAAGGTGATTTGATCCGACTGATTGATCCGAAGAAAAAATTTGTAGGAATTGGTTATTTAGGCGAAGAAAACAGTAATATCGGATGGGTGCTTTCTACGAAAGACCGTGAGATTAATAAAGGCTTTATCTTAGAGAAATTAAGTGAAGCGAAAAAATACCGTCGTGCATTTTTTGAAAATAAAGACACGACAGCTTTTCGAGTATTTAACGGTCATGGTGATGGTATTGGAGGGATGACTATCGATTACTATAATGGTTTTTACGTTGTCTCTTGGTACAATAAGGGGATTTATCAACATCGAGAGTTGATTTTAGAAACATTCAAAGATATTTTTGTTCATGCAAAAGGTGTTTATGAAAAAAGTAATTTTCCTGATTCAGAAGTTAAGAACCAACATCTTTTTGGTAAAGAAGCACCTGAGCCATTAATTATTAAAGAAAATGGCATTAATTATGCGACATATCTGAATGATAGTTGGATGACTGGGATATTCTTTGATCAACGAGAAGTTCGTTATGATATTATGACTCAATACGGTGTCGGTAAAAATGTCTTAAACTTGTTTAGTTACACTGGTGCCTTTTCAGTGGCAGCGACGATGGGTGGAGCGCTGAAAACAGTGAATATCGATGTTGCAAAACGTAGTAAAGAACTAACCACTGAGCAATTTGAAGTAAATCAATTAAATGTCACCGATCATGAAATTCGTGTGATTGATGTAGAGTCATATCTCGATTATGCTCAAAAGCATGACCTGAAATTTGGTCTGATTGTGATTGATCCACCGACTTTCGCTCGTACTGATAAAGGAACGTGGAGTGTTGAAGAAGATTATAGTCGCATTATTTCACAATGCTTAAATATTTTAGAAGATGACGGAACCTTAATTGTGTCGACAAATGCGTGGAAACTTAGCGCCGACGATTTCTATGATATTGTTGAAGAAGGCTTTAACTTGGCTCATGAGGATGGCGTATTGATTGATAACTACACCCTCCCGCAAGATTATCGCATTTCAGAAACCTACCCCGAAAGTAGTTAT
>DATGUS010000059.1:0-3665 GCA_035301245.1 Alloiococcus sp.
GAGCGAGACAACAGACATAGAGAATACGGTAGCCGCAGACAAAACACTTATCGTGCCCACGTCGTAATCACCTAATAAATCAAGTACAGGTTTAATAATAACCCCGCCACCAAGTCCCGCAAGTGCTCCAAATATTGTTGCTATAAGGCCGACTGCAAAATATATCAACCAGATGATGATCAACTTCTTTCTCAATGCCGTAATTTAATCTTTTTCTACCAGGTCAATTTTATAACTCACTTTTATGCTCTAAACACAAACATTAAGATTAAGGATAACCCGTTTCCTTTCACTACAATCTACTTTCGTTCAAGGAAATTATGTTATATGACTTAAAGACGAAATCTATTAATCATTGCATCGTAATCATTCATGCTTCACATCAAATTATCCTATTATGAAATTAACTCTACTATATATCTTATAAAGTTTGGAAAGCAACTGTTATTTATACTAATTGTGGAATTATAAATCTCTTCACTTTTATATAAAATTTGGTATATAATAGTAATTATACTGGGAAGAAAGAAGTGATAACGTTGAATACAAACAAGTTAGATCAAAAGTCTTTAGATAAAATAGTTTCTGACTTCCAAGCTTTTTTTAGAACAGAAATTGCTGAAAATCATATTAATAACACCAAAAAACTGATTAATATTGAGGAGTTTAATCTTAACCCTTTCTTAGATATTTATAAAGCGCAATTTCTTACTGGTAAAAAGGATGCTTTAAGTATTGCTAAAGCTCTAGTGTATCCCAGAGTACTTGGGACTTCCATCAATACTAGTTTTGGCCAACAATTCCAAAGATACTGTAGTCAATTACTAGAGGGCTTTTCATCTACCACATCTGGTATTGATATTGAGTTTATTGATAAATTAGACGGCAGAAGAAAATATTGTCAAATTAAGGCCGGACCTAATACAATTAATGCTGATGATGTCATCACGATTCAAAATCACTATACGAACATTAAAAATTTAGCTAGAACCAATCACTTAAATATTGGTATACATGATCTTGTTGTTGGTATTTTATATGGCGAAAAAGATGAAATAAATACACATTATAAAAGATTAGATCAAGATTATCCTGTATTTGTTGGTCAAGACTTTTGGTATAGATTAACAGGACACGAGAATTTCTACCAAATTTTAACTAATGCGGTTGGCGAAGTTGCACAAGAGTTTGATTCTTCTAAACTCGTTGATGAAGTTATTACTGAAGTAGCAAATAAAATTGAAAAACATTATTTAACATAGAGAGTAACGAAATCAAACTATCCTATTTGATTCAGATAATGAATAACAGACAAACCAATAGCTTTAGCCATATTAACAGGTACTGCATTTCCTATTTGTTTATATGAATTATTCGTTGATCCTGCAAATTCCCAATCATCAGGAAAACTTTGTATCCGTGCATATTCTCTTACAGTAAATGGTCTTGTTTCATCTGGATGACATCTTTCTGTTTGTTTTTGAGCTGGTGAACAAGTTAATGTCAATGACGGCTCATCCCAAGCTAAACGGCGTGCCATACCTGTTCTCCCACCTGAAGAATAGAAGCTCTTACCCATATATGCTTTAGCCAAATCAGTTGGTAAGTCTCTCCAATATCCCCCTGGAGGAACCTGCTCTAGAACTTGTTTCTTACTTTCTGGATATACGGCACCATTGGATGAAGGTACATCTTGTAATATATCCCTTAACGTCAATTCATAACCATAAGGTCTAGGGAATAAATAATCTAAATTATCATATTGACCTACTAAATCTTTTCGTATCCCTACAATAACAATTCTTTCCCTTTTCTGTGCTACGTCATAATCAAGAGCTTTTAAAACCTTCCAATCAACACTATATCCGACATCTGAAAAAACTTGCAACATATATTTTAATGTTTTTCCATTATCATGATTTACCAAACCTTTTACGTTCTCAGCTAAAAACATTTTAGGTTTTAAGTAATCTAAAAATTTAGCATAATGATAAAATAATGTACCTCTTGCATCTTTTAGTCCTGCTTTTTTCCCCGCATAACTAAAGGCTTGGCATGGGTAACCGCCTGACAGTAAATCCAACTCACCAGGTTTTATGTCAAAATAAGTTTCAATTCCTTTTTCTGTCACATTCACGATATCTTCAGTTACCACATTCCAGTTTGGTCTGTTAATGCGCAATGTTTCACTCGCATACTTATCCAATTCCACTAAGCCAATGGTGTTAAAACCAGCCTCTTCTAAACCTAATGCTAACCCTCCTGCTCCCGCAAACAATTCCAATACTTTATAATCATCCGTTGGTTTTACTCCTCGAACATCTATATATTTATCACTTTTAGTTGTTGATTCATCTAATTCCAAATCCAAAGATAATTGTTCAGTAGTAATATCTTCTATGCCAATATCTAACGCTTCGCATAATTTAAGAGCGTTCGACTTTATTGGGTTATAATTAGATGATAGTATCATAGACAATTGATTTTTAGTAACATTTAATTTATCAGCTAATTCATTTTGCGTTGTAATGCCCGCTTTTTTCATATGATTTCTTACCTTTTCTTTACTAATAGCATACATAAAAACCCTCCTTAAAGTTAAAGTATTTCTTTAACCTTTAGACAAAAGTATAAACATATGTTCTGTTTTTGTCAATTAAAAAAAGTATGAAATCAACCTTTTAGTGGATTTCATACTTTCCATTTAAAACGAATAAATCAAATGCGCCATTAATGCAATGATAGGCAAAGTAATAGCTGTACGTAAAATGAAAATGATAATTAAATCTTTCATATTTATAGGAAGTTTAGAACCTAATAGAAGCGCTCCTACCTCTGACATATAGATTAATTGCGTTACTGATAATGTACCAATAACAAACCGTGTCATTTCACTTTCAATACCACTTCCTAAAATAGCTGGTAAAAACATATCAGCAAAACCGACGACAACTGTTTGCGCCGCTTCTGCTGCTTCAGGTATTTGCTACAAGTTTAAAACTGGAACAAACGGCATCCCTAACCACGTAAATAAAGGCGTATATTCTGCCAAAATGGTTGCGATTGTCCCTATCGCCATCACAACCGGAACTACTTCTAACCACATCGCTAACACATTTTGCGTACCACCGCGAAATACTGGTACAGCACTTTTGATTTGTTCTGCTCGCTCTGCTGCAAGATTGAGACCCCATTTGAATAAAGAAGTATTATCTGGCATTTCGTCCTCTACTTGAGCCTCAGCATCTTCAAAATGTGTATCCGCTTTTCTTGATAAAGGCGGAATTCTTGGCATAATTAGTGCTGCAACTAAACCTGCTATAATAATCGTTCCATAATAAGGTATAAACATATGACCTAAATCTAACTTCAATAATACAACAATTGTAAAATCAATCGATACTAAAGAGAATGTTGTTCCGATTACAGCCGCTTCTCGCTTCGTATAAAATCCATCTTCATACTGTTTATTCGTTAACATCACACCAATTGTACCATCACCTAACCACGACACTAAACTATCAACAGATGAACGTCCTGGTAATGTGAAAATCGGCCGCATAATCTTACGCATTAACGTCCCAAACATTTCTAACAACCCAAAATCAAGTAGTAACGGTAAAACAAAACCCGCAAAGAAAAATATAGCGACTAATGTTGTAAGT
>DATGUS010000060.1:0-2654 GCA_035301245.1 Alloiococcus sp.
AATCGTCTTTCCTATACGATCTCCACCTGCTACCTTTATTCCCTTTTCCATTAGCTCGTTTAAGACATGGTCAACCGTGTTGTTATTAAATAACCATTCATTTAGAGCAGATCCACTGATGTAATCAGAGAATGTTTCTTCTTCATCAAATGTCTCTTCATACATTTGTTTTTCTTCTTCCGATAAATCGTCATAATGAATGCCATCTTCCATAAACTTAGAAACAGATTCGATCGTACGATAATCAACTAAATACCCTTCTTTAATTGCTTGTTCAAGTTCATAAGCATACGTCGGGTTCCCAGATTCAAGTCCGAAAATCTCATACGTATTGAAATCTATCTCATCTTTAGGAGTTGCAGTTAATCCGAATAGTAAACTATCAAAGTATTCAAAAATAGCGCGATACTTCTTATAAATACTTCTATGACTTTCATCAATAATAATTAAATCAAAATGGCCAGGTGTAAATAGGGTCACACCATCTTTTCTTTTTGTTCCATCAATCGCATTCATCATCGTTGGATAAGTAGAAAAAACGACTCTTGATAACTCTGGACTTTCTTTATCTTCAAGTAGATTACATAAGCTTAATGAGGGTAGTGAGTTATTAAATGCATTCTTTGCTTGTCTTACTAATTCAGTTCTATCCGCTAAAAATAAGATGTTTTTCACCCAGTTATGTCGCACTAGCACATCGACAATAGAAATAGACACTCTCGTTTTTCCCGAACCTGTCGCCATGACGAGTAATGCATTTCGTTGTTTATCTTCAAAAGCTTCACACACATTTACAATTGCCTCTTTTTGATAAGCACGGTTTGTAATATCATCTTTGATCATGATATTTTGTAACGGATGTTTTAGTTGTCTACGCTCAATTAACTTCACTAAATCAGGTTTTGAATATATTCCTGATACATTTCGATCTGGATACTCCATATCATCCCATATTCTTGATTCAAATCCATTTGTTAAAAAGATAATCGGACGTTGATTATGCATGTTTTCTAAACAATCAGCATAAAGCTTAGCTTGTTGCTTACCTTGATTTACATCAACAGATGTTCGCTTTGCTTCTATAAGAGCAAGAGGTTTACCATTATCACCAAATAACACATAATCAACATACCCTATACCTTTTGCGTTGGGCATGCCTTTTACTTCATATTCAATTGAGACATCTTTGTTAAATCTCCATCCAGCTAGTTTCAAATCAACATCAATATAACGTTGACGTGTCTCGTACTCAGAAATTTCATCTACTTTGAAGTCATAATTCTTTTTCTCTTGATTATGAATACGTGTCTCTGTTGCATGTTTTCTAAGTTTTTCATTTTCAGCAATAATATCTTCTAGTTTGCGATCTTTAGCACTTAGCTTTTCAAATAAATCTTGATACTCTTCTTTTCTCTTTCTTGTTTCTCCACCAGCTAATAACAATTCTTCATTAAATGCTTGTGCAGTGTAGTCGACTGAATAACAATAATCAATCCAGCTCACAAACTCGTGTAAATTTCGTAAGGATGTGATCGCTTCTTCTCGTGAGATATTAGAATTCGTATGAACTGCAACATTACCTAGCTTTACAATATAACGAATGAGAGGAAAAAGATCATTGTCAATAATATCTCTAAATGTTTGTTCATGTATTAAAGCTGATAACCGGTCATCATATGGAAGTTTTAAACCATCATCAAAACTATATGTCCATTTCACCGCAAGCTCTAAAGCCCTCCTCGACAATATAGCTGTCGTAGCAGGGCTGATTTGTAAGCTTTTTTCAGCTTCAAGACAAGCACTCGTAAATGATTCATATTGATCCTTTTCTTTTAAAAACCCAAAGTTCGTCATCTGTAGCACCTTCTTTCGTACTTAGTTAGACTTGTATATCTTCTTTAAATAGTTCGCCATTGAAGGCTTTGTGTGATATAGAATCATATAAAGTATCTAATTCGTTTAAACTATCGATTAATGATAATATTGTTGCATCAATTTGCTTAATTTTGATTTCAAATTCTTTTTGTTTGTCGAATGGCGGATTAATAACTTTGATTTTTTTCAAACTTCTTAAAGGCAACTGCCGCTGTGACGATCCTGATTGATGTGTTTTAAGATGGTCTGTAAAAACATCCATTGAATAGAGTTCACAAAAAAATGTTTTATTTATACTTTCCGACCTTAAAATTGCCATTTGAGCATTTATAAACCCTGTATCATAATTTGGATTATCGAATAATGCTATATTACCAATAGTCCCTCTTAATGTTAATATTATATCCCCCTTTTTCAGCTTTCCTTTACGTAATTCGTCAAATTTTTCACAAGAAATATACTTCTTTTCATCTAACACAAAAGAATTTTTTTTAATATTCGATGTCGATAAAAAAAGGATTCCTTCAGATTGTAAATCTTCTTGCTTAGGATAAGCCTTACCCCGATCACCATCTTCTATTTCAAACAATTCATCTATTGATTTCATTATCCAACCTTTTGTGTTATGAACAGGATTCCCAAACATATCCAAGAAAACACTTTGTTTTAAAGCCGATAAAGCTTCGATTTGTTGTTGTCTTTTATCTATCATATTTTGAGTTGTATCTAGTAATTCTACTATCTGATCTTGAATAGCTATTTCCGGCAAAATTACCTTT
>DATGUS010000061.1:0-4438 GCA_035301245.1 Alloiococcus sp.
CCAATATCTTTATAATGACGGAGAATTAAATTGGAAAGTTGCAAACTGCCTGCTTGAATCCATATTTTTAAATAATCTTGCACCTATAACCATCCTCTCTAAGTATCATATGATAAGAAAAGGGACGCTGACAGAAGCCATGTCCCTTAATAATTCTAATGTTGTTTTAAATTGATTTACGGATAAATACGGTTTAATAAACGTGGGAATGGACTTGCTTCACGAATATGTTCTGTACCTGCTAACCAAGTTACCGTACGTTCTAAACCTAAACCGAATCCTGAATGCGGAACTGAACCATAACGACGTAAGTCTAAGTACCACTCATACTCTTCTGTTCCTAACCCAAAGTTTTTGATTTCTTTAATTAATTTGTCTAAATTATCTTCTCGTTGAGATCCACCAATGATTTCACCGTATCCTTCTGGGGCAATCATATCCGCGCAAATCACGACATCTTCACGCTCAGGGTGTTGCTTCATATAGAACGCTTTGATTGCTTTTGGATAGTTAGTAATGAAAATTGGACGATCATATTGTGAAGCTAAGAATGTTTCTTCCGGCGAACCGAAGTCTACACCCCATTCAATATCAAAATCATTTTCTTTTAAGATTTCTACTGCTTCATCATAAGTGATGCGTGGGTATGGCAGTTGAGTGAACTGACGTAATTTGTCTTTGTCACGACCTAACACATCTAAAGCATAATCACAATTGTCTAAGACACTTTGAACTAAGTGTGCGACATATTGTTCTTGAATTTCTAATGATTCTTCGTGTTCAACGAAAGCCATTTCTGGTTCAATCATCCAGAATTCAATTAAGTGACGACGTGTTTTTGATTTTTCAGCACGGAATGTTGGTCCTAATGTATACACTTTACCTAAAGCCATCGCTCCAGCTTCTGCATATAATTGTCCCGTCTGTGCTAAGTAAGCATCTTGATCAAAGTATTCAGTATGGAATAAATCCGTTGTATTCTCACCTGCGTTACCTACTAAGATTGGTGAATCAAGCTTCACAAAACCTTGATTTTGATAAAATTCGTGAGTCGCACGAATCACTTCGTTACGAATTAACATGATCGCATGTTGTTTTGAAGAACGTAACCACAAGTGACGGTGATCCATTAAGAATTCAGTCCCGTGTTCTTTCGGTGTAATTGGATAGTCATGTGATTCACCGATTACTTCAATATTTTCAACTTGAATTTCGTAACCAAATTTAGAACGTGAATCTTCAGAGATTTCTCCTTCAATCCAGACTGATGTTTCTTGGTGTAAGTTTTTCGCTAGGTCAAACACTTCTTCTGACACATTGTTTTTTACAATAACAGCTTGGAAGAATGCTGTCCCATCGCGTAATTGCAAGAATGCAATCTTACCACTTGAGCGTTTGTTTGCTACCCAAGCACCAATTTTCACTTTTTTACCAACATAATCTTTGGCATTAATGATACGTATCTTTTCCACTACTTTATCTCCTTCAACACTTTTTATTTCATCATAAGTTTGTAATTTTTTCTAAAACTTCGCCAGTTTCTAAATGGATATAGTAATAGCCCATCTTGCCATGTTCATCCTTAAAACTGGCTTCCCACATTGGCGTCCCGTCATCAGTCATGCCAATGCGCATATTTAATAGTTTTGATGGACTCGCTTCCGTCATCACTTGATGGTACGCGTCGTATTCACTCACCGTACTGTCGTAGTTATATGTTTCAACGTGTCCATCACTTTGACGTACTAACACGATCTGTCTTTCTGCGTCACTATTAAATCCATCAACCGTATAGTAGGACTCCTCAGTGCCGTTATACCAGTAAAAATCATTTACTTGAATAATATCTGCATGTTCTTTAGCGTACTCACTAGTTTCAGCCTCCACTTGATATAGCGGGGTAACTGATTGTTGAAACAACATAATCCCCCCGATCACAAGCGTGGTCATCAAGGTGAGTAAGCCTAATAAAAACTTGGTCACTGATTCTCTCCTCCTTTACATAGAACAGTCTTATTATATCAGACTACCAGATTGAAATAAATACTAAACCCGAGCCGCTTTGATTTAATATGTCACATTTGAAAAGACGTCAGTGTGTTTCCACCAACGTCTTTCTTTAAAATGAATGTCATTAAACATATTTAAAAATAACACAAAATGCGATGCTTTCTGTCGATTATTCATGACTTAAGAATGCTTGAATTGCTTCAGACATCTCTTCTATTGGAATAATTTCATATTGATTACCATTTGGAATCGATTGCTGGAACAACTTACTATAAGACGCATTTAAATAACGGTCATCAAGTACAATAAAAACACCCTTGTCTTTTTCCGAACGAATAAGGCGCCCATAAGCTTGTTTCGTCTTAATAATCGCTCTAGGGAGTAAGTCGTCCATAAAGACATTCATACCCGTTTGTTTCAGCTGTTGGTGCTCATTCTTCACAATCGGCATATCCGGTGAATCAAAAGGTAGCCGGGTAAGGATGACCACTTCTAATAAATCACCAGGTAAGTCAATGCCTTCAAAGAAGGTATCAGAACCTAACAGTAAACTTTTTTGGGACTGTTTAAATTGCTTCAGAATCTTATGACGAGAACCCGATAAATCTTGAGCTAAAATGTCATAGTCATCAAGTAGCGGGCTTTGAACAAGCTGGTTAAATACTCCTTGCAGCACATCATGCGAATGGAATAAGATTAGGGTTTTTCGGTCAAGTCCATTAGCTAAAATGGTGACGTCATTAGCAATTTGATTGGCGAGTTGCTTATTTGAATATTTTTTCACCGGTTTCATTTCACTTGGCAACATAATTTTCACTTGATCCTGCCATTGATATGGACTTTGGAACTCTAAGAATGTTAGCAACTTAGCTTTAATCTGCTTTTTAAAAAAAGAAACAGATCTATTCACTGATAATGTACTACTAATATAGACAACATGCTTAATACGGTGCAATTTGTCTAACATATCATTTTTCATCTCTTGGCTTAACGTTTTCAAACGGATGCTCTGTTTTGGTGATGAAGATAAAGCTTCAAGCCAGATGAGTGACTCTTTATCAAAGTCAACAAAAATCACTCGAAAAATATCATAAGTCGTTTTCAAATCATCGATGACTTTAAAGAACAATTCAATTTCTAAACGATCACTTAACGATAAGTTTTTTTCATATTCCGGTTTTAATATAGTCTGGTAAACTTCTTGTAAATGATACAGCAGGTCTTCCATTGTCCGTTTCACTCTTGAAATGGCTTTTTCGTGATTAGTTATCTCTTGTATCTTAAGTAACACATCCACCCAACCATTATCTTCAACTGAGTCCTTAATGTGTGGTTCAAATAAATGAAACAAAAAAGTCATTTCTTCATAAAGCAATTGCTTCGTTGATTCAATGGCTTGTAATTGGTAGGGTTTCAACCATTTTCGTTCGACGAAATTTTCTAGACTAAAAAGCATTGTGTTTGGTGCTTGTCGTTCACCAAGACATTTCAAAATTCGACTTAGCTCAGTTTTTGAAAAGGTTAACTGCGCTTGACTACTAATCACAGTCGTTAAATGCTGGGCTTCGTCCACTATTAAATGATCGTAAGGTGGTAATACTGATTTTTCTCGGTTCATATCAACAATTAAGTGTGCGTGATTCGTAATGATTATATCAGCACGCTTTGCTTGCTCCATTAAACGTGGATAAAAATCATGTGTTGGCAAGTCATCTAGCTGAACATATTGAGTTAACACTTTTTTCCAGAAGGGGTGTTTTTTTAGTGAATGAACGCCTAACTCATTCAAATCGCCCGTTTCTGTTTCGGTCAGCCAAACCAATAACTGCATACAGATAAAGGCTTCCGTATCTTCAGGTCTTACTTCTTGTAAAGCTCGTTTAAAGCGCGTAATTGATAAATAATGTTCGCACCCCTTTATCATGATTGCCTCCGGATTTAAATCAGTCACTTCTCTAAGTAAAGGTAAAGCTTCATCTAATAGTTGATCTTGTAATGTTCTCGTATGTGTGCTGATAACAACGCGTTGTTCATTTAGAATACTGGGGACCAAATAGCCAATCGATTTGCCCATCCCTGATGGTGCTTCAATCGCTAACTCTTCGCCAGACACTTCTTTATGGAAGTAATGATGAATATGATCCATTAACTCGCCCTGGTGTTCTCTTAGATAAAAAGAACGATTAAAAAAATGCGTTTTATCAAAGTCTGTTAATGGATAATCCGTTTGTTCTGAACGGTAAGGGGCATGAATAGCTAACGTTGGATCGATTATCGCTAAGCCGTTATCAATCAGTAAGTTAGATTGTAAGTCTTCGGGGTTATCTCTGGCTTCTTCAAAGACATAGTTAATCAACCATTTTGTATCATAAATTAATTGATCAGCCAGTGACACGAGTTGCTCTAACGTTACCAATGGTAAGTGTTT
>DATGUS010000062.1:0-42950 GCA_035301245.1 Alloiococcus sp.
TATTGTTAAGTACGTAATATCACATTTAGGAGGATATTGTATGCTAAACTCAAAAAAATTAACTGCGTTACTGGTTCTTTCTACAAGTCTAGTGCTCGGAGCATGTAATACCGATAACTCACAATCGACTACCGATGATGGGGAAATTGAAGAATTGACAACCGAAGAAGATACATCATCCGACGAAAGTAGTGACCATACTGAAATGGAGCATGATGAGTCAGGTGAAATTCCAGAAGGTCTTGAGGAAGAAACCAATCCGACTTATCCTGTAGACAGTGAAGCTGTTATCTTAGCATCGCATATGCCTGGCATGGAAGGTGTAACAGGCACTATTGTTGGAGCATTTGATACAGTTGCTTATGAGGTAACTTATGATGATACTGAAACTGGGGAATCGATTGAAAATCACAAATGGGTAGTTCACGAAGAAATTGAAGATGCCACGGATGTACCTTATCAAGACGGCGATGAAGTTATTTTAGAAGCTTATCATATGCCCGGTATGGAGGGTGCAACGGCTACAATTGATTCAAGTGAAGATACAACCGTTTATATGGTTACTTACACTGATTCAGAGACTGGCGATACAGTTGAAAATCACAAGTGGGTAACTGAAGATGAACTGGAACCCGCAGAATAAATAACTCAATTAATCAAATAAAGCCCCACCGTTATAGGATGTGACCTATTAGAAAAATCGAAAGCATTTTCTGATAGTGACATCACGCCGGTGGAGCTTTTTATATTATTTCAAATTTAAACAGCAATCGGTGCTTTAATTCGCTTGTGAGGATGATAGTCTTCAACTTTGATATCGTCCATGTCAAAATCAAAAATGGACTGTTTCGTTTTATTAATAACTAAGTTAGGAAACTCTCTGACATCTCTAGATAGTTGTTCTTTCACTTGATCGAAGTGATTTAAATAAATATGTGCATCGCCAAGCGTATGAACAAATTCACCAGCTTCTAGCCCACATTCCTGAGCAATTAAGTGAATAAGTAAAGAGTAGCTGGCGATATTAAATGGCACGCCTAAAAAGACATCCGCACTACGTTGGTATAACTGACAACTTAGCTTACCTTCAGCCACATAAAATTGGAACATCGTATGACACGGTGGCAAGGCCATGTAGTCCACCTCACTAGGATTCCAAGCTGTGACAATATGTCGTCTTGAATTCGGGTTTATCTTGATCGATTCAATCACTCGACTAATCTGATCAACTACTTGACCATCCGCTCCCATCCAAGAACGCCATTGGGCACCGTACACATTGCCTAACGTGCCATATTTTTCAGCAAATGCATCATCATCTAAAATGCGCTGATTAAAACGGTCTAACTCTTCTTGATAAATTTCATTAAACTCTGGATCTTTAACTGCTCGTATACCGAAGTCAGTCATATCCGGGCCACGATAATCTTTTGATTCGACGTAACGTTTAAATGCCCACTCATCCCAAATATGGTTATTATGTTCGAGTAAGTATTTAATATTCGTATCTCCCTTTAAGAACCACAACAGTTCTGATTTAATTAAATTAAAAGACACTCGCTTAGTTGTTAAAAGGGGAAAACCTTTAGATAAATCAAAACGCATCTGGTGTCCAAACACTGATCTTGTACCTGTCCCCGTTCGGTCATCACGGTCTACCCCTTCGTCCATTATTCTCTCTAATAGTGACAAATATTCTTGTTCCATTTGTACCCCTCCAGGATCTATATGCTCTAAGTATACATGGAACAAAGATCAGGTAGCTAATAAAATAAAGAAAAACCTAGCGAAAGAGATTAACGTTTCAATTGTTAACCACTTCGCTAGGTTTATTTTTAGTATTTGATACTTTTTTCAAGTTTATCTTGCATGATGCCAAACCCTGTACAAATGACCCAATAAATGACAGCCACTAAAGCATACATCGTTAAGTAATCGAACTGTGCCCCACCAACAATCTTAGCTTTTTGAAAAACCTCTGGCACTGTAATCATCGCTGCCAGTGAAGTGCCTTTGATTAAATCTAGTAACACATTACTTAATGGTGGTAAAACCACACGGAATGTTTGTGGAATAATAATCCATTTTAATGTCTGAAGATAATTAAGTCCTAATGACTGCGCTGCTTCCCATTGACCTCTGTCGATACTGATAATTGCAGAACGAATAATTTCTGCTGAAAAAGCCGTACTTGTTAAGCTTAACCCGATAATTGCTGAAGATAATGCAGAGATATCATAGCCAATAATGGGTAATCCGAAATAAATATAAAATAGAACCACTAAAGCAGGGACACCTCTAAAAAACGAAATATAAATATGAGCTATTCCATTTAATAATCGGAAAGAAGACATTTTCATTAAAGCAAATAACAGACCGAAGATGACTGAGAGTGTAAAACTCGCTAAAGCAATGATTAAAGTCAGCCATAAACCTTCTAGTACAAACGGTAGTGAGTCAACAGCTAATTGATAATCAAATAACATAACTATCTACTCCAAACTTATTGTGCCAACTCAAGTGATTTTTCGATAGCTGATTGAATCTCTTCTTCACTTGCACCGGGTTCTAATGTTGGAATTTCGTCAAACGGGATGCCATTAATTTCATCTCGTTTAACGGAAACATCGTGTCCACTATAGAATTCTTTTGATAAATCAGACAGTGTGCCATCTTCTCTAAACTTTTGAATCGTTTCATTAAAAGCCTCCAATAATTCTTTTTGATCTTTATTAAACACAAAATGACTTGTATCTGGGTTAAAAAATACGTTTCCTACTGTTACATCCATATCTTCGAAGAACCCTACCGATACTAATTGTGTAAAATAATCATTTGGAATAAAATCGGTTCGTCCATTTTGTACATCTAAGAAATATTGATCATTTGTCGCATTATCATACGTTACAGGTTCAGCACCTAGCATTTGTGATACCTGCATATAATCGGTTGTTGCTCCACCGGCTGCTTTCTTTCCTTTAAAGTCATCTAATGAGTAAATACCAGAGTTATCACTTTCTCGCACAACAATTGATGACACAGAATATTTAATCGGTTCACTAATGAGGTAATCACTAGCTTGATCTTCTGATGGTGAAATACCTTCTGCGATTAAATCAACTTGTCCGGATTTAGCTGCTGTAAGCATACCGTCAACGCCAAGTTCCATATATTCAACATCTAATCCTAATTCCTCAGCAACAGCATCAACAATACCTACCGTGTATCCCGTTAAACCATCTTCACCGTGATAAGCATTCGGATACAATGTCCCAGAGATCGCTACGGTAATACTATCTTTCTCCTCTAGAGCTGTTTTTGAATCAACTATCTCTTCTTCTGTATTGTCAGCCTCACACGCTCCTAAAAATAAAGTTGATGCTGTTATACCCAAAAATAATTTCCTAAACATTCTATCTTTCCTCTTCTACTGAATTTACTATTAATTATATAAGATAAAAAGTCTATGACTAGTCCTTATGTAAAAAAAATCAAAAAGAGATAAAATCAGCTAAAATCCTCCTGAAAAAGACAATCTACGGCCTTAATAAAAACAATATTGTTTTTACTACACAAAAAATCCAGAAATAAGTTCATTGACTAACTTCTGGATTTAATTGATTTATTCAGCTGTTTATTTAATTAAAAATGCCACAGTTTCGTAAGGTGCCATTTCAAATTCTTTTTCAAGCTTGCGCTCGCCATGATTTGAAATAAGCATTTCTGTATTACCTTTTAAGAATTCATCAGGAATAGTGATAGATGATTTCCCATCATAGAAATGGTTTAATACAAGGAGCTTTTTGTCATCCAGTTCTCTGACGTATGCATAAATGCTCTCATGATCTAACTCAACTCCCCGGTATAATCCATCACTAATAATCGGATAATTTTTACGTAGTTGAATCAGTTTTTGATAATACTTGAAGATACGTCGACTTGGATCTTCAACCGTCGTATTAACTGTTTTATAGTTTGGCGCAACATCAAGCCATGGTTCACCAGTTGTGAAACCAGCATGTTCTGAATCATTCCATTGCATTGGTGTACGGCCATTATCACGTGATTTTTCTTGAATAATGGTTAACGCTTCTTCTTCGCTCACACCATCTTCAAGCAGTTTTTTATAGGCATTTTGGGATTCTACATCACGGTAATCTTTAATTGAATCAAAGTTTGGATTTGACATACCAATCTCTTCACCGTGGAAAATATACGGTGTGCCTCGAAGTAAGTGAATCGTCTGAGCAAGCATCGTTGATGATTCATAGAGGTAGTTTTCTGGGTCACCAAAACGGTCAACTGCTCGAGGTTGATCGTGGTTATTCCAGAATACGGCGTTCCAACCGCCACCTTCTGTCATTCCTACTTGCCATTCATCTAAGATTCGTTTTAATTCTTGGAAATCAAAGTCCATCGTGGTCCATTTATCACCGTCCTTATAATCCACTTTTAAGTGATGGAAGCTAAAAACCATGTCCAACTCATTATATTCTGGATTTGAATATTTAATACTATCAGGAATCGTTGTTGAACTCATTTCGCCAACGGTAATAATATCATCATGCTTACCGAATGTACGCTCGTTAAGCTCGTTCACCCATTCATGAACAATTGGCGTATCGGTATATTCTTTCTTACCAACCCCATCGTCAGCATCTTTCAAGTCTTTTGATTTACCGATTACGTTCAGAACGTCAAAACGAAAACCCCTAACACCTTTTTCAATCCAAAAATTAACAACATCATAGAGTTCTTCGCGAACTTTAGGGTTATGCCAGTTTAAATCTGCTTGTGTTTTGTCATAAAGACATAAGAAATATTTACCTGAATCGCCAAACGGAGCCCATGCCGGACCTCCGAATTTAGAATCCCAGTTAGTCGGTAAACTACCATCATCTTTAGGTTCTCTAATAATAAAATAATCCTGATACTCTTTATCGCCTGCTAGCGCTTTTTGGAACCATTCATGATCTGTCGATACATGGTTAAGCACCATATCGAACATTAGACCGATTTCTTGTTTAGATGCTTCTTGAACCAAGTCGTCTAGATCTTCCCATGTCCCATATGATGGATCGATTGATTTATAATCAGCAATATCATATCCATTATCATTTTGGGGTGATTTGTAAAATGGGTTTAACCATAACATATCCACACCTAAGTCATTTAAGTATGGTAATGTTTCGATAATACCTTGAATATCCCCTGTTCCAGAACCTGTCGTGTCTTTCCAAGATTTTGGATACGCTTGATAGACAACCATATCGTGATTTTCTTGTTTCATAAACATCATCCTTTCTTCTGTTTGAAAATGAAAAACTCTCCGACAAAACGTGCCAAAGAGCCTTTCTTTATAAAATATTATCTACCTAATTTTGGTACCGGTAATCCTTCTAGTTTTTGGTCAGTTAAGAATCCGGTCTTTTCAAAGACATAAACAAGCACGATCGGTACAACAAAAGCAATTAACATACCAATACCGAAGCTTAGATATGAATCGTTTGTGGCTGATAAGATGCCTGGTAATCCACCAACACCGATATTATACGCGGCAGTGTTTGTTAATACTGACCATAAGCCAGCAAATGCGGAACCAATCATACCGGCTACTAATGGATAAACATATTTGATGTTAATACCGAATAATGCTGGTTCAGTAACTCCGAGGTAAGCTGAAATCGCTGCAGGCAATGAAACTGCTGCTTCATCTTTATCTGAACGGTTCTTAAGGTAAATCGCTAATACTGCTGAACCTTGAGCAATGTTAGAGAATGCAATCATTGGCCACAAGATTGTTTGTTCATATTCAGCCACTAATTGTAAGTCGATGGCGTTGGTCATATGGTGTAATCCTGTAACAACAAGTGGCGCATACAGACCACCAAAGATAAATCCGAATAACCAGTTGAATGAACCACTTAATCCCCATTGAACGCCTTGTGCTAACCAAGTACCTAACTGCCAACCAATTGGACCGATTACTGCATGTGCAATAAAGATGGTTGGAATTAAAGCAAATAATGGGACAAAAATCATTGAAATAGCTTCCGGTATGATACGTCTGAAGAATCTTTCTAAGTATACAAGAACGAAACCAGCCATCATTGCCGGAATAACCTGGGCTTGATAACCGATCATATCTAATGTAAAGAATCCAAAGTTCCAAACTTGAACATCACCAGCAAGAATTTCTTCAACCCCATAAGCGTTAAGTAATTGAGGTGACACTAATGTAATCCCTAAAACAATTCCTAATATTTGTGTCGTACCCATCTTACGTGAAATCGCCCATGTAATACCTACTGGTAAGAAGTGGAAAATTGCTTCACCGGGTAACCATAAAAAGTGGTTAACACCGCTCCAAAATTCAGAAGCTTCTACAATGGTTTGGCCACCAAGCCAACCCATTTGTACCCCTTCTAAAATGTTACGGAATCCTAAAATTAAACCACCAATAATAATCGCTGGAATTAGTGGAGAAAAAATCTCTGCTAAGTTAGCCATTAACTGTTGTAACCAGTTCATGTTGCCTTTACCTGCACTCTTCACCGCATCTTTTGATGTGCCTTCTACACCAGATATCTCTGTGAACTCATTATAGAAATCTGCAACACGGTTACCAATAATAACCTGGAATTGTCCAGCTTGGGTGAATGACCCCTTTACAGACTCTAGTTCCTCAATCTTTTTAGGATTTGCTTTATCATTATCATTTAAAACAAAACGCATCCGAGTTGCACAGTGAGTCACAGCATTAATATTCTCTTTACCTCCAACAAGATCTAAAAGAGCTTTGGCATCCTTTTTGTAATCTGCCATGGTTAAATCCTCCTTTTATAAACTTAAACAAAATTGTATAGACAAGTTGTCTATCTATATATAATATACTTAAAATGTTAAGCGATTACAAGAGATTGACTTATCACTTTTTCTTATAAAAGATTTTATTTTTTCTAAAGATTTACTTGTACTATATAAATGCATGATAAATGCATGCAAAATTTTTATTTACTTTAATAAAAAAACACCCGAAAAGTTAATGAACAACTTTTGAGGTGTTTTCTACCATATTTAAATGCTTATTTTGAATGATAAAGGTTTAATAAATCACCGACTAAATATAAGGAACCGAATATAATAATAATTTCATCTTCAGCTGCTTTGTTTTCAATGTAATGTAAGATTTCTTCAAGTGATTCAACTGAATCAGCATCATATCCACGATCATTTAAGGTCTTAACAACCTCTTCAACATTAAATCCACGTGTTAAATCAGGTGAAATCAAGTAAAACTTATTAGACACATCACCCATTAAGTTAAACATTTTCTGGTAATCCTTCTCAACCATCATCCCAGCAAAGAAAGTGAATTTCTGATTAGGGAAATAAAGGTCAATCGATTGTCTAAGAGCTTTCACACCAATTTCGTTATGAGCCCCATCTAAGATGACAACTGGTTTTGAATAAAGTTTTTGCATTCGACCAGGCCATACAGTTTTAGATAGACCTTCTAAGATTAACAGATCAGTTAATTTAGGATAATTTTTTTGTACAACCTTTAATACTTCATAAGCAACTGCTGTATTCGCCAATTGATGGTTACCAATCAATTTTGTTGTTATTTCAATATCATTCTTATACTTAAACGTCTGCTGTTCTAATGAAAAATCAATGAGGTTTATATTTTCTTTGTCAACAACTGTTAATTTACTGTCCATTTCATTAGACATATCTTCTACGATCTCAATTAATGATGAGTTTAGGGGCCCGACTACGACAGGTCTTTCTTTTTTGATAATACCAGCTTTATGACGAGTAATTTCTTCTAATGTTTCGCCTAATACGTGAGTATGATCTAATCCGATTGATGTAATAACGGAAACAATCGGTTTTTCAACCACATTTGTGGCATCAATTTTACCACCTACACCAGTTTCTAATACAAGTAAATCGACTTTTTGTTTTTTAAAATATAAGAAAGCAATCGCTGTTAAAATCTCAAAAGAATAATAACGTTGGTTCATTTCTTCTTCTAGATTCGCGACAATCGGACTCACTTCTTCTGTTAAAAGAATTAAGTCTTCAGTCGAGATATTTATCCCATTAATACTTATACGCTCATGAATGGTTTCTAAGTGTGGACTCGTATATAAACCTGTCTTAAATCCTGCATTTTTTAATGTCTGTGATATGTAGGCACAGGTTGTCCCTTTTCCGTTAGTTCCTGCAACATGAATCACATTCAACTCTTTTTGCGGATTATCTAACTCAGCTAATAAACGATTCATACGAGATAAATCTTTTTTATCTCCTTTGCCGCGTGTTGTATTAATTAATTGAATTACTTCTGTCCATTTCATATGATTTCTCCATAAAAGAGCAGTTATCTATTTTCACAATAAATAACTGCTTTTAATAATTAAATTTTAGGTTCTACAACAAGATAACGATGTGGCTCTTTACCTTCTGAGTGAGTCTGAAGATCGTCATATCGACTCAAATAACGGTGAATTTGCTTACGTTCATGAGCAGGCATTGGTTCTAAAATTACTGCTTGGTTAGTATTTTGAACTTGTCTGGCTGTCTTCTTAGCTAAGTGTTCAACCGTATCTTTTCGTCTATTACGATAGTTTTCAGCATCTACACTCGCATGCAGTTTGTTATCAGCACGCTGGTGCAATTGAATTTGTGCAAGAGTTTGTAGGCCATTTAATACCTTACCGTGTCGACCAATAACTAAGCCAGCATCTTCTGTTTCGATATCATACTGAATATAACGATCATCTCTGCTCACAGATACTTTCGCATCATCAATTCCCATATGGGTAATCACACGATCTAAGTAATCTCTAACGTAATCAATAGCTTCAATATCTTCTTGATTGTTTTCAGTTTCAGGCTTTTTATCTTCTCGTTCTTCCTGATCTAATGCTTCTTCTTTTTCCTCAACTTGTTTTGAAGCATCTGTTTCAGTTACTTCAGTTTCATTAGTAGTTTGAGTTTCAACAGATTCAGTTTTTTCAGATGATTGAGATGGTTCTTGATCAACTACTTCTTCTTGACTACGTGTATCTTCTGATTCCTCATTTAGAAATGTTGATTCAGCCATTGCTTCATCAACCACTTTTTCAATTTTCGGTTTGCCTTTTCGTTTTACCGTTACAACGGCATCTTTCGCACCAAAACCTAAAAAGCCTTTTTTACCCGGAGAATTAATTTCGATTTCTGCTTCAGATCTTGAAATATTTAATTCTTTAAGACCTTTTTCAATGGCTTCTTCTTGAGTTTTAGCTTGAGCTGTATACTTATCAATCATAATGATCCTCCATTCAACAACTTAACTTCATCATTATTTTACCAAAAATAAATGTTTAGTTTAAATACAATTATTTTTTATAGTTACGGCCGTATTTTTTCGCTTTACGAATTGCTCGTTTACGACGTTGTTCAGCTTCTTTTTCAAGACGTAGTTCTTCTTCTTTTTCTCTTTGACGTTTAAATGGATTATTTAATATCAGCGTTTGAAGAACTCCAAAAATATTCGAAACTGTAAAGTATAATGCGAGTCCACTAGATAAGCGGAAGGTGATTAAAATGATAAAGATAGGCATAATAAAGCTCATTATCTTACCACTTGCGCCTTCTTTACCATATTGCATTAATAAAGAGTTAATTAAAGTAAATACCCCAGCTAAGATAGGGAAAATTAAGTATGGATCAGGCTGACCTAAGTTTACCCATAAGAATGATTCACTAGCTAATTGCGGTGTACGACTAACAGATTGATATACAGCAATAAATATTGGCATCTGAACAACTAACGGTAAACATCCCATTAATGGATTTACATTATGTTTTTCATATAATTTTTCTTGTTCTTCTGCTAATTTTTCTTTTGTTTCTTGGTCTTTTGCAGAATATTTCTCTTGTAATGCTTTCATCTCGGGTTGAATATCGTTCATTTGAGCCATATTTTTATTCTGCATTTGTGTTAGTGGTAGTAAAATTAATCGAGAAATGATTGTAATAATGATAATTCCAATACCGTAATTACCACCAAATAGCTCTGACACCCATATAATAAATTTTGAGAAGTTATATAAGATAACCCCTTCCCAAATACCTTCACTTTGTGGGCCAATCGGTTCGACTGCTTGTGGTTGACGACATGCAGCTAAAACTACGACTAATGAAACAATCCCTAATGTAAGTAGAAGTCTTTTATGTTTATTATAAATTTTTTTCATTATAGTCCTCTCTCCTATGAAATCAATTATGTATTTGATTTTTGAAGTAAATTAGCTAGTCTAAATACATGTTTCAAGCTTTGTTTACATTCTTCAACTGTCATCTGGGTACTTGGCGCTCTAGCAATGACAATAAAATCTACATCGTGTCTAATCAAATGATTCTTATCAAGTTCTAAGACAGCTTGTCTTATTTTTCGCTTAACACGATTACGAACGACTGCATTACCAAGTTTCTTTCCAACTGAAATCCCAACCCTAAAATGTTTTTGATTATTTTTTGGCAAGACATAGACAACAAATTGACGATTAGCAGTTGATTTACCGTGATGAAATACACGTTGAAATTCTGTTTCAGACTTCACTCGGTAAGCTTTTTTCATAAAATGTCTTACTCCTAACGTATATTCATAGCTTTTTTTTCAAAAAAAGACGACTTTCATCCCACAATTAGGATGTTGTCGTCTACATGCTTATCCATGCAGGAGATCCTCCATGGATACATATTATATTAGTAACTTAAACGTTTTCTACCTCTACGGCGTCTATTTTTTAAAATTTTACGTCCGTTTTTTGTACTCATACGTTTGCGGAAACCGTGGTTTTTCTTACCTTTACGTTTTTTTGGGTTGAATGTTAATCCTTGAGCCATTTAGAACACCTCCTGAAATCAATTTCTTTCTTTTAAATAGAAATTTTAAATGTTATTTTCTAAATTAATAGATAGACAGACTATGTAAGTTTAGGAAATTTAATCTAAATTGTCAAGGGTTATTAAAAAAATTGTAAATATATTTTTTGCATATCCAAAATAATTATCCACAAGATTGTGAATTTCTATAAAAATAAAATTTAAACTCACAGTCTTTTACATTACTTTTCCACAACTTCACAACTTGTGCTTAATTTTTGTGTATAACTTTTTATTTCTGTGGATATTAACTAAAATACCCCATACTATAAGCCTTTTATTTTTTTATGTCTGTTAATAAGTGTCCTGAATAACTTATTTTTCTATAATTAATCCTCATTTTTCAGCAGGGTGTGGATAACTTTAAACACATGATTGTTAATTTTCTATTCACAAATTAATAAGTTCTGTGGAAAACTCTATTTAATCATGATAAACTATTGAGTACACAATAAAGTTAGGTAGGAGGAAATGTATTGGATGAAAAGGAACAATTATGGTCATTCATTCGAGAAAAATTTAAAGAATCTCTGACAAAGATTAGTTTTGATACATGGATAGAAAGTGCTTCTCTAACCCAAATCGACCAAAATAGCGTCACTATTCAAGTAAAATCAACTTTACATAAAGATTATTGGGAAAAAAACTTAACGAACAAAATCGTTGAAATCTTATATGAATTTTTTGGTCGTGAAATGACTCCAAATTTTGTTACTGAAGAAGATAGTTCAAATCAACCAGTACAAGAACAAACTGCTGATAAAGTAGTCACATCTATTTCAGAATTTAAATCAAGTACATTAAATGACAAATACACATTTGATACATTCGTTATTGGTAAAGGTAACCAGATGGCTCATGCCGCAGCGTTAGTTGTATCTGAAGAACCCGGAACCATTTATAACCCATTATTTTTCTATGGTGGTGTAGGATTAGGTAAGACACACTTGATGCATGCGATTGGGCATCAGTATTTACAATTAAATCCTGGTGCGAATGTCAAGTACGTTACGAGCGAGAATTTTGCGAATGATTTTATTAACTCCATTCAAGATCGTACCTCTGAAAGTTTTAGACAAGAGTACCGAAATGTTGATTTATTATTGGTGGATGATATTCAATTCTTTGCTGATAAAGAAGGTACACAAGAAGAATTTTTCCATACATTCAATGAATTGTATGATAAACGTAAGCAAATTGTTTTAACCAGTGATCGTTTACCTAATGAAATTCCAAAACTACAAGAACGATTAGTATCACGCTTCGCTTGGGGATTATCCGTAGATATTACGCCACCCGATTTAGAAACTAGAATTGCTATTCTACGTAAAAAAGCAGACGCAGAACGACTTGAAATTCCAAACGATACATTAAGTTATATTGCTGGACAAATTGATTCAAACATTCGTGAGCTAGAAGGTGCTTTAGTAAGAGTACAAGCCTTTTCAGCGATTCAGCAAAGTGATATCACAACAAGCTTAGCAGCAGATGCTTTAAGAAGTATGATAAAAGTCGAGAAGAAACAAAATCTTTCGATATCAACGATACAACAAAAAGTATGTAAACACTTTGGTATTACATTAGCTGAAATGAAAGGGAAAAAACGTAATAAACATATTGTGGTTCCTAGACAAGTTGCCATGTATCTTTCTAGAGAATTTACAAACAACTCATTACCAAAAATTGGTAAAGAATTTGGTGGCAAGGATCATACGACTGTGATTCATGCCCATGAAAAAATTCAAAAATTAAAAAAAGAAGACATAGAAATGAAAAATCATTTGGATCAATTAGAAAAAGAGCTTTAAGTCATGTGGATAACTATTAAAGTTTCGCACATTTTAAGTCACAACTTATCCACAAGAAAAACCTAATGACACATGCGTTAATCTTAGTTATCCCCTGTATCCACAGGTCCTACTACTATTACTAATAATTATTTATATAATATATAAAATAAGACTACGCTCATTCGAAGTCATTTTATTATTTACAAATTAGCTACTTAAAGACATGAATTCAATTCATGTCATAAAGAAATCTATGGTATAATAACAATACATTTTATGCTTGGAGGGATTTTTTTGAAATTTACAGTTAAACGTACAGAATTTCTAAAAAAATTAAAGGATGTTCAGATTGCTGTTTCATCAAAAACAACCATTCCTATTCTTACAGGAATCAAATTAGAAGCTTACAGCAGTGGAATTAAATTAACAGGTAGTAACTCAGATATCTCAATTGAAACATTTTTAAATGCTGATGACACGAATGCTGATTTAACGATTGAAGAAAAAGGACAGATTGTTCTTCAACCGGCACGATTATTTGGTGACATTGTACAAAAATTACCTGATACTCATTTTTCAGTTGAAGTAACGAATGGTAATCAAGCTTTGATTACTTCATCATCATCATCATTTACAATTAATGGAATTGATGCAGCAAACTACCCACATCTTCCAGACATTGAATTAGATAATTCTTTCTTATTACCAGTAACCTTATTTAAAAATGTTATTCGTCAAACAGTTATTGCGGTTTCTACTCACGAAACTCGTCCAATTTTAACTGGTGTTAACTTATCTCTTAAAGATCAAACACTGAAAGCTGTAGCAACCGATAGTCACCGTTTAAGCCAACGTGTTATTCCTTTAGAGACAAATAAAGAAACAACATTTAATATTGTCATTCCTGGTAAGAGTTTAACTGAATTATCACGTCTATTAACTGATGATATGGATGAAGTTAGAGTTGCCATTGCTGAAAACCAAATTTTATTCAAAACAGAAGATACGCAATTCTATTCAAGATTACTCGAAGGTAACTACCCTGAGACCGAGCGTTTAATTCCAGAAGATACACCGACTGAGATTACATTAGATACTTCAACACTACTTGGTGCAGTAGAACGTGCTTCTTTACTATCACATGAAGGTAAAAATAACGTTGTTAAATTAACTGTTGATTCGAACAAAATGCAAATCACGGGTAATTCCCCAGAGGTAGGTCACGTTCAAGAGGATGTTGCTTTTGAAGAATTTAAAGGCGATGAAATTGAAATTTCATTTAACCCAGATTATTTAAAACAAGCTTTAAATACATTTGGTGTTGGAGAAATTAAATTAAAATTAATTTCAACATTAAGACCATTTGTAATTGTTCCAAGCGAAGACAATCAAGAATTTATTCAGTTAATTACACCAATTCGAACTTCTTAAAATTAACAATTTTATTTAATATAAAAAAGCAGATTTCATTTTGAATTCTGCTTTTTTTATTTTGGCAGATGTTTATTTTTAGAGACTAATGGCATAAAACGCTTGAATTTTCGCGTATATTAGATTATAGGGTTAAAGTATGGTATAATATTATAGAATGTTAAAATTATTTAAACAGTGAAATAATCATGATTTTAGAATTAAGAGGTGAGAAAATGGCGTACGAAAATATTCAAATTGAAGAAGAATATATCACACTTGCCCAGCTATTGAAGTTAACAACAATTATTTCAAGTGGTGGCATGGCAAAACCATTTTTAGCTCAAAATGATGTTTATCTGAATGGTGAACTAGAAGATAGACGTGGTAAGAAGCTATATGATGGAGACGAAATCGATATTCCAGAAGTGGATGGTCATTTTAAAATTTATTCAATGATCACTGAGTGATTCATATGAGATTAGATCACATCAGCTTAAAAGGGTTTCGTAATTATGAAGAAGCAGATATAGAATTTTCAGATGGGGTTAATATATTTTTAGGTAGTAATGCTCAAGGTAAAACTAATATGGTTGAAGCTATTTATTTTCTTGCTTTAGCGAGAAGTCATCGTACAGCTAAAGATAAAGAACTAATTGGGTATGATAATGATTTTGCCAGAGTCTCTGGCATGGTAAAAAACAACCGTGATACTTTTCCTTTAGAAATAACTGTGTCAAACAAAGGTAAAAAAGCGAAAGTAAATTACTTAGAGCAACCAAAACTAAGTCAATATATAGGTCATTTAAATGTGATTATGTTTGCCCCAGAAGATTTAGATATTGTCAAAGGTTCACCAATGATTAGACGCCGTTTTATTGATATAGAACTCGGTCAAATGAGTCCTATATATTTACATCATTTGCTGGAGTATCAAAAAATATTAAAACAACGTAATCAATATTTGAAATTGTCAAACGACAATAAAAAATTTGACAAAATCTATTTTGATATTTTAACAGAACAATTAGCAAATGAAGCAGCGCATGTTATTTATGAGCGATATAAATTTACAGATTTACTAGAAACATGGGCACAGCCAATCCAAGAAGAGATATCCCAGTCTAAAGAAGCTTTATCTGTCAAGTATATATCTGCAGTAGATAAAGAATTAAGTGGTCAAAAAGAGACTATCTATGGAGAGTTGATCCGTCTTTATGAGAAGAATATCGATAAAGAAAAATACCGTCAAACGACAACAATTGGTCCGCATAGAGATGATCTAGAATTCTATATTAATGATCGTAATGTCCAAACATACGGCTCACAAGGTCAACAGCGAACAACTGCTTTAAGTATTAAATTAGCAGAAATAGAATTAATGAAACAGATGACGGATGAATACCCTATTTTATTATTAGATGATGTTTTTAGTGAATTAGACGATAGTAGACAGATTCATTTATTAAAAGCCATTCAAAATAAAGTCCAAACCTTTTTGACAACAACAAATTTGGATGCTGTGAATATAGATTTGCTTAAGAAACCGAAAATATTTAATGTATCAAATGGAAATATAAAATTAGACGACACAATGAATAGTAATGTAAGTAAGGAGAGTGGAGATTAGTGGCAGAAGATAAATCGTTAACTTCTAAAGAAATGGAAGAATTAAAAAAAACTTATGATGCCAGTCAAATCCAAGTACTTGAAGGTCTAGAAGCGGTTCGCGTGAGACCAGGGATGTATATTGGATCGACTAGTCAAGATGGTTTACACCACTTAGTATGGGAAATCGTTGATAACTCGATTGATGAGGCAATGTCTGGATACGCTGACTCGATTAGTGTCAAAATTTTGGAAGATGATGTCATCCAAATTACCGATAATGGACGAGGCATTCCAGTTGATATTCAAGAAAAAACTGGTCGGCCAGCAGTAGAAACTGTCTTTACTGTACTTCACGCGGGAGGTAAATTCGGCGGTGGCGGTTATAAAGTATCCGGTGGTTTGCACGGTGTGGGTTCATCCGTAGTAAACGCATTAGCTGAATATTTAGAGGTTCAAGTGTATCGTGATAATAAAATTCACTTCCAACGCTATGAACGTGGTTTAGTTAAATCAGATTTAGAAGTTATTGGTGATACTGATAAAACGGGTACTGTTGTCACATTTAAAGCAGATGATCTAATTTTTAAAGAAACAACGTCTTATGATTTTGATACGTTAGCAACCCGTGTGAGAGAATTAGCGTTTTTAAATCGAGGACTTAACATCTCAATTGAAGATCAACGTCATGAAGAGCCTAAAAAATTGGACTATCACTATGAAGGTGGTATTCAAAGCTACGTTAAATATCTAAATGAAAACCGAGATCTCTTATATAATGAGCCGATTTTCTTAGAGGGCGAAGATGAAGGCATTTCGATTGAAGTTGCTTTACAACATACAGATAGTTACCATACAAATTTAATGAGTTTTGCAAATAATATTCATACGTATGAAGGTGGTATGCACGTTTCGGGCTTTAAAACAGCATTGACAAGAACTGTCAACGACTATGCTCGTAAGAATAACCTTTTAAAAGATTCAGATCCTAACTTTTCTGGTGATGACGTCCGTGAAGGTTTGACCGTAGTGTTAAGTGTTAAACACCCTGACCCACAATTTGAAGGACAAACCAAAACTAAATTGGGTAACTCAGAAGTTCGTGGAATAACTGATCGTGTATTTAGCGAACACTTTGAACGATTTTTAATGGAAAATCCAAAAACGGGACGTCGCATTGTCGATAAAGCCTTACTAGCATCAAAAGCAAGACTAGCTGCTAAACGAGCTCGAGAAGTGACACGTAAGAAGAGTGGTCTAGAAATTAGTAACTTACCTGGTAAACTAGCCGACTGTTCGTCGAGAGATCCTCAAGAATCAGAATTATTTATTGTTGAGGGTGACTCTGCGGGAGGATCAGCTAAACAAGGTCGTTCACGTGTATTCCAAGCAATTTTACCGATCCGTGGTAAGATTTTAAACGTTGAAAAGGCATCTATTGACAGAATCTTAGCTAACGAAGAAATTCGATCACTATTTACAGCGATGGGTACAGGATTTGGTGAAGAATTTAATGTTGATGAAGTAAGATATCATAAGTTAATTATTATGACCGATGCTGACGTTGATGGCGCTCATATTCGTACGTTAATATTAACTTTACTATATCGTTATATGAGACCGCTGATTGAAGCCGGATATGTTTATATAGCACAGCCACCTTTATATCAAGTGAAACAAGGTAAAAGAGAAGTCTATTTAGACAGCGATCAAGAATTAGAAGAATATTTAAAAGAAATCCCAAGTTCTCCAAGACCATCTATTCAACGTTATAAAGGTTTAGGTGAAATGGATGCTGAACAGTTATGGGAAACAACAATGAATCCAGAACATCGACGTTTATTACGTGTGGATGTCGATGATGCAATAGAAGCAGATAAAATCTTTGATATGTTAATGGGCGAAGATGTAGAGCCTAGACGTCAATTTATTGAAGATAATGCGCGTTATGTCCAAAATATTGACACATAATTGACATATAATTGACATGTGGTGACATAAAAGGAGGATTCGATCATTGGAAGAAAGAGACAGTCGTTTAGAACAAATAAAATTATCTAAAGAAATGAAAACTTCATTCCTTGATTATGCGATGAGTGTTATTGTTTCAAGGGCTTTACCAGATGTACGAGATGGTCTAAAGCCTGTCCACCGTCGTATACTATATGGAATGAATGAATTAGGTATTACACCTGACAAATCACACAAAAAATCAGCCCGTATCGTCGGTGACGTTATGGGTAAATATCACCCACACGGTGACTCAGCTATTTATGATTCAATGGTTCGTATGGCACAAGATTTTAGTTATCGCGTTCCTTTAGTTGATGGACATGGTAACTTTGGATCTGTGGACGGTGATAGTGCAGCGGCAATGCGTTATACAGAAGCTCGTATGAGTAAGATTGCCTTAGAATTATTGAGAGATATTAATAAAGATACGATTGATTATCATGACAACTATGATGGTAATGAAAAAGAACCAAATGTCCTTCCAGCAAGATTCCCTAACTTATTAGTTAACGGAGCTTCTGGTATCGCCGTTGGTATGGCAACAAACATACCACCTCATAACTTACGTGAAGTAATCGATGCTTGTATTATGATGATGGATAATGAAGACGTTACTGTATCAGAGTTAATGGAGGTTTTACCTGGACCAGATTTTCCAACTGGAGCATCAATGATTGGTGTATCTGGTATTCGTAAAGCTTACCAAACTGGCCGTGGATCAATTAAAATAAGAGCAAAAGCTCGTATTGAAGAACAAAAGAATGGCCGCGAACGGATTATTATTGATGAGATTCCTTATTTAGTAAATAAATCAAAATTAATTGAGAAAATTGCTGAATTAGTTCGTGATAAACGGATTGAAGGGATTACAGACCTAAATGACGAATCAGACCGTGATGGCCTAAGAATTGTCATTGATGTTAGACGAGATGCTTCAGCAGGTATTATACTAAATAACTTATATAAAATGACACAACTACAACTTTCATTTGGCTTCAATATGCTTGCAATTGTTGATGGTGTACCCAAAACACTAGGACTTAAAGAAATCCTTAGACATTATTTAGACCACCAACGCATTGTGATTAGACGACGTACAGAGTTTGATAAAAATAAAGCAGAGGCTCGTGCGCATATTTTAGAAGGTTTAAGAATTGCCTTAGACCATATTGACGCGATTATTACGATTATTAGACAGTCACAAGCTGCTGACGAAGCGAAAAGTAAGTTAATTAATGAATATGAATTGTCTGATCGACAAGCCCAAGCAATTTTAGATATGCGTATGGTTCGCTTAACCGGTTTAGAGCGTGAAAAAATCGAAGATGAGTATGCTCAATTGGTTGAACGTATTTCAGATTTAAAAGATATTCTTGCACGTCCTGAGAGAATTAATCAAATCATTAAAGATGAATTGAATGAAATTGCTGATAAACATGGCGACGATCGCCGTACTGAATTATTAATCGGTGAAGAGTTGAGCATCGAAGATGAAGACTTAATTGAAGAAGAAGAAATTGCAATTACTTTATCACACAATGGTTATATCAAACGCATGCCCGTTTCAGAGTTTAAATCACAGAACCGTGGTGGTCGTGGTATTAAAGGTATGAGCACAAATGATAATGACTTTGTTGAACAATTATCGATTTGCTCTACACATGACCATGTCTTATTCTTTACAAATACTGGTAAAGTTTATAAATCAAAAGGTTATGAAGTACCTGAATATGGCCGTAATGCTAAAGGCATTCCTGCTATTAACTTCCTAAACATTGATAAAGATGAAAAGATTCAAACATTGATTTCTGTACCTGATAATAACGAGAAATCTGACAAAAAATTCTTATTCTTTGCAACGAAGTTAGGTACTGTGAAGCGTACACTTATTAGTGAATTCAAAAACATTCGTACAAATGGTTTAATTGCGATTAAACTTAAAGAAGATGATGAATTAGTTAATGTGGTTACAACAAATGATAACCAATCGATTATTATGGGTACTCACTTAGGTAATGCTGTTCACTTTGATGAAAAAGATGTCAGAAGTATGGGACGTACGGCTGCTGGAGTTCGTGGTATCCGATTAAACGATGATGATTATATTATTGGTATGGATACATTATCTTCTAATGAAGATGTCTTCGTTCTCACTGAGAAAGGTTACGGTAAACGTACACCAGCTGAAGAGTATGCTATACGTAATCGTGGTGGTAAAGGTGTTAAAACCATTAATATTACTGAGAAAAATGGTCCATTAGCTGGTCTTAAAACAGTAGATGGTACCGAAGATGTGATGATGATCTCTGATCATGGCATTCTTATTCGAATCAATGCTGATACTATTTCTCAAACGAGTCGTTCTACTCAAGGTGTTAGATTAATGAGATTAGAAGAAGGCTCTAAAGTATCAACTGTGGCATTAATTAATGTGGATGATGAAGAAAACGTTGAAGAAGCCGATAATAGTTCATCAAATGATCTACCAATCGATGAAAACCAAATCGATGATATTGAATTAGATTCGAATCAAGACAACGAACAAGTAGATGAATTATTACGTCGTGCTGAAGAAGATTCAGAAGATGATGAAAATAATAATAACATGAATGAGTAATAAGGTAGCCAATTCATAGAATATAAACAAACATATCAAAACTTCCTAAGTTATACAGACTTAGGAAGTTTTAATATTGTAAAGTTATTTGATATCAATCCGGCCAATATAATAGGATAAATCGACAATGAGTTAAATCAATAGATTGTTAATTTAATCAAAATGAGTCAATAAAAAGTAAAGAAAATTTTACAGTTTATTCAGGTATATATTTAAATTTGTTATCTAATGCTTTGAATACAATAATATTAACAATCGTTACGATACATAAAATTTAGTGAGTAAAAATAAGTCAATTCCTATTTACAAATATTGTAAAATAAAAAAGTTTAATTATTAAAATTAAATTCTATATAAAATAAAACTTTACAATCTATTTAACAGTAAAATACTAGATATATGTTTAAGGTTTGTACTGTAAAAATGTATGTCTATATATCTGTGTAACCAATTGACAATACTGTTAAAACATGTTAAAAACATTGTTGTAACAGCGATTTAATCGTTGTTAGACAACGTTTGACTGCTATACACTGTCTAAATTAGCTATATATACAAATTTTTAGAAAATAAAATCGTTTTATTTAATTTATTAATTTTCTAAAGCAATTTTTTATATAGTAGTAAGATTTTTATTATTCCATTTAACGAGATTGGTTGAAGCTTAATTATTTAAGGATATTGGATCGTTCAATGCATTAGTTATATTTAAGTTAGTATTGTTAACTCTGTACTTTTAAATATTTATTAATTCGTGATGTCTTTTAATTGTATGGAGGTATGATGTCTGGATTATATTGGAAATATATTTAATTTCTTTACATGCTACTGTAATTTATGATATAATTCTTCGAGTGAGTAATAAACTTTTTAATTACTTTCCTTGCCCGATTAAAGTTCGGGCCAATAGACCAAAAGGAGGTGTCAGTCAAATGAGTCAGACAGCAAAATACGAAATTCTATACATCATTCGTCCGGATCTAGATGAAGATAGCAAAAAAGCTCTAGTTGAGCGTTTTGATGGTATCCTAACTGATAACGGAGCTGAAATTTCTGAATCAAAAGACTGGGCGAAACGTCGTTTTGCATATGAAATTAAAGGTTATAAAGAAGGAACTTATCACTTAGTGAACTTAACTTCTAATAACGCGGATGCAATTAACGAATTTGAACGCCTAGCTCGCATCAATGACGATATTTTACGTCATATGGTTGTACGTTTAGATAAACAATAAAATGTTTCACGTGAAACATTTTCAGTTTTTGAAAGGAGTATGACGGTTGATTAATAACGTAACTTTAGTCGGAAGACTTACAAGAGATGCTGAATTGAGATACACAGGCAGTGGTAATGCTGTAACTAGCTTTACAATTGCTATTGATCGTCCATTTAAGAATAATCAAGGTAATAGAGATGCTGATTTTATTAACTGTGTGGCTTGGCGTCGTACAGCAGAGACAGTAGCTAACTTTACCAAGAAAGGTTCTTTAGTAGGTGTTACTGGTCGGATTCAAACACGTAGTTATGAAAATAACGAAGGACGAACAGTTTATGTTACTGAAGTAGTTGTTGAAAACTTCCAGATGTTAGAACCTAAATCAGTAACTGATAGTCGTCGAACTGGTGACGATCAAAGCAATAATTACAATCAAAATCAATCATTCAATACTCAAAATTCAAGTGCGTTCAATCAGAACCAGAACAATTCATTTAATTCTGGTTTTTCTCAAAATAATAACAATGATCCTTTTGAGAAAGATGACGATTCAATTCATATCACTGATGACGATTTACCATTTTGATTCATAAATTAGAAGGAGGAGTATAGAATGGCTGGACGTCGTGGAGGAAGAAGACGTAGAAAAGTTGACTTCTTTGCAGCAAATCACATCGAGTATATCGATTATAAAGATGTAGATTTATTAAAACGTTTCATTTCTGAACGTGGTAAAATTTTACCTCGTCGTGTAACTGGAACTTATGCAAAAAACCAACGTAAATTAACTAAAGCTATCAAACGTGCACGCGTAATGGGCTTATTACCATTCGTTGTCGAAGATAATTAATTAAAAATAGACGATAAATAGACTGGTGAATTTCACTAGTCTATTTTTTATTTATATAACGATTTATGTCTGGTTATCATTCTAGATTGTCTTATAAATACATGTTAAAATATAAGAGTTAATAAATATATCTAAAGGAGTTAATTATGAGTAATTCGGTTAATGAAGAGAGAGTGCCCTCCTTACTCGGGAGTAAAACCTTAAGAATAACTCTAACCATTACTTTTATCGCGCATATTTTGTTCACAATTCTTAGCTTTATTTCCAGTATATGGCTCGGTTTATTAATGGTGGGTATTTTTATCGTATCTTGGGGCTTCGCACACCGTTTCTTGACTCAATATGAAGAAAAATTAAGTCAATATATTATGAATTTATCTTATCGCATTAAACGCGGTGAACAAGAAGCGATTATTCGTATGCCTATGGGGATTATCCTATATAATAATGAATTTGAAATTGAATGGATAAACCCGTACATACAAAATCATGTTACTGATGAAGAAAGTCTCATTGGGGATTCCATTGGTGTTGTTCATGAATCATTATTAAGCAATATAGTGAATGACCGGGTGGATAATAAGCAGGGATTGATTGATTGGGGCGAGAAAACTTATCATTATGAAATCCAAAAAGGCTTAAAAGCGATTTATTTACTTGATGTTACGGATTACGTTGCTGTTAAGAAAGAATACGAGCAATATAAACCGGTTATTGGATGGTTATTCCTCGATAACTATGATGAAGCAATTAAAGACTTAGATGATCGTGAAGTATCCGCGTTAGATAACTTAATTACAACGTATCTATCTAATTGGGCTCATAAAAATGGCATTTTTTATAAAAAGATTTCTGATGACCGTTATTTAATTATTTTAAGTTATGCAGAATTAGAGCGTGTTGAAAGCAAAAAGTTTGATATTATTGATATTATTAGAGAACGTTCTTCTAAACGAAATGTGCCACTTACAATCAGTATTGGTTTGGCGTATGGAGAAGATTCATTCAGCGCGCTTTCGGAAGTTGCCCAGAAAAACTTAGACTTAGCACTCGGTCGTGGTGGAGATCAAGCTATTGTGAGGAAACTAGGTGACGAACCGAGATACTATGGTGGTAAGACAAACCCTACAGAAAAACGTACGCGTGTACGCTCACGTATGATTTCACAGGCGATGCAAGAATTAATTATTGAAGCAGAAAATGTTTTTATTATGGGGCACTCAAATCCAGATATGGACGCGATAGGTTCCTCATTCGGTATTGCACGTATTGCTATGATGTTAAAACAAAACGCCTATGTTGTTATTAACCAAAACAACGTTTCCAATGATATTAAAAAGTTACTTACTGAAACAGAAAAGTATGATGAGACCTATGATAATATCATTTCGCCAAAAGAAGCGGAAGAAATGATTAAAGAAGACGATCTAATTATCTTAGTCGATCATCACAAGCCGACATTATCTATTGCGCCTGAATTATTGAGTCTTTCTAAGAAAAATATTATCATTGACCACCATCGACGTGGTGAAGAATTTACGGAAAATCCATTATTGGTTTATATTGAGCCGTATGCATCTTCTACGGCAGAGCTCATTACAGAGTTCTTTGAATATGTTCCAGTAGAAGGTAATCCAATTAACCGAATAGAAGCAACAGCTCTTTTAGGCGGAATTATAGTGGATACGAATAACTTTACTTTAAGAACCGGTTCTCGTACATTCAACTCAGCAAGTTATTTACAATCAGTAGGTGCCAATATCACGCTGATTCAACGCTTGCTTAAAGAAGATCCTGACACATATATTGAACGTGGGAAAATCTATAAAACGATTGAATTCGTCACTGACGGTATCGCAGTAGCAACAGGTGAAGAAGATAAACTGTATAACCCTGTCACCGCAGCACAGACAGCAGATGAAATGCTAAATATGACTGATGTGGAAGCATCCTTTGTGATTACCAAACGTGCTGCCAATACAGTGGGGATAAGTGCTCGAAGCTTAGGAAAAGTAAACGTCCAACGTATTATGGAAGAAATGGGTGGCGGTGGTCACTTATCCAACGCAGCAACTCAAATTGATGACAAGACTGTTCAAAAAGTGAAGAAAGAATTAGTTGAAATTATCCAATCATTAGATATTTAAAGACTTATAGGAGGAATATCAATGGAAGTTATTTTATTACAAGATGTTAAGAAAACAGGCAAAAAAGGCGAAATTAAAGAAGTCTCAGATGGTTACGCTCGTAATTTTTTAATTAAAAAAGGTTTAGCAAAAGAAGCGACTGCTGGTGCTAAAAAGGAATTAGAAGCTAAGAATCAAGCTCGTAAACGTGAAGAAAAAGAAGAATTTGAAGAAGCTAAAAAACAAAAAGAAATCTTAGAAGGTAACCCGATTGAGATCTTAGAAAAAGCTTCTGAAGATGGTCGTTTATTTGGATCTGTTACAACAAAACAAATTGCTGAACAAATAAAAAAACAGTTAGGTATAAAAGTCGATAAACGTAAAATTAATCAGAATGTTCAAATGCGTTCAGTTGGTTCACAGGAAGTTGAAGTAAAATTACACAGAGATGTTATTGCAAAACTTCTTGTTAGAGTGAATGCAAAATAGTTTGATTCAGGAGACTGGAACAATAAAATTTTGTTTCAGTCTTTTCTAAACTATATAAATAATGTTTCACGTGAAACATTATATTGAATTGAAAGTTAGAGAGGAAGAGAGTTTTGGTAACAGATTTTCAAGGGGATCGACTACCACCACAAAATATAGAAGCAGAACAATCTGTTTTGGGGTCTGTATTATTAGATTCCGAAGCATTAGTTTCTGCACTTGAATATATTGATGAGAGTGACTTCTATAGACGTTCACATCAATTGATTTTTAAAGCAATGGTAGAATTAAGTGAAGATAACAAAGCCATTGATGTCATCACCATTACAGATACCCTAGAATCTTCAGGTCATTTAGAGGATATCGGTGGCGCGTCTTATCTGTCCGAAATATCCTCTGTAACACCGACAGCAGCTAACGTATCTTATTATGCGAAAATTGTAGAAGAACGCTCTCTGCTTAGAAAATTGATCACTACAGCTAATGATATTGCACAGAGTGGATATGAAGATAACGGTGATGTCCTTGATGTGCTAAATAATGCAGAGCAGAAAATTTTAGAAGTTTCTGAAAAACGTAATCGCAGTGGTTTTTTAAATATTCGTGATGTTCTAAATACGACTTATAACAATATTGAGGAGCTTCATAAGCAAGGTGGTCAGATTACAGGGTTATCAACCGGCTACCATCATTTAGATGAAATTACATCTGGTTTACATGCTGATGAATTAATTATTCTTGCTGCTAGACCAGGTGTTGGTAAAACAGCTTTCGCACTGAACGTTGCACAAAATATTGGAACTAGTACCGATGAAACCGTCGCTCTTTTCAGTTTAGAGATGGGGGCTGAGCAACTAGTAAATCGTATGTTATGTGCGGAAGGAAATATTGATGCAGGGCGTCTCCGTAATGGTCAATTAACTGAAGAAGAATTCAATCAATTAATCTTTGCGATGGGAAGCTTAGCGAATGCGAATATTTTTATTGATGATACACCAGGGATTCGTACGCCAGAAATTCGTGCAAAATGTCGTCGTTTAAAACAAGAACAAGGTGATTTAGGGCTGATTGTGATTGACTACCTACAGTTAATTGAAGGTTCTAACCGAGAATCTAGACAACAACAAGTTTCTGAAATATCTCGTCAATTGAAAAAACTAGCTAAAGAATTATCAGTTCCTGTTATTGCATTATCACAGCTATCTCGTAGTGTTGAACAGCGTCAAGATAAGCGTCCAATCTTAAGTGATTTACGTGAATCAGGGTCAATCGAGCAAGATGCGGATATTGTTGCATTCTTATACCGAGAAGATTATTATCGCAGTGAAGATGGAGAAGATGATGATCAAATTACTGATAACAGTGTCGAGGTCATTATTGAAAAAAACCGTAGTGGTGCGCGAGGTACCGTGAAACTACACTTTAAGAAAGAGTTCAATAAGTTTACGTCATTATCTTACCGTCCTGATGAAGAAATGCCTCAAGGGTTTGGTTAAAGTAATAAAATAAGATAATGGTATATACCACTTGAGTCATATTTGTTAATATGATAATAACGAATGATAATATTTAAAATTTTTAAAGCTGAATATAAATTTAGAAGCTATCATTAAAGTGAGGTACTTAGCCTACTTTATGATAGCTTTTTGTTTATTTTTTATTTTTAACTGCTTTTCTCAAACTCTGGTTAAATTCTTCTTGAACTTTAGATAATGACAAGTTTTTGTTAAAGACTAATGCGGTATTAAACTCTGGTCCACCTTCAAGTGGAATAGTGATAATATCAAAGCGATCTCTAACAAGAACATCGAAGACAATGCCCACTGCAACACTCTGAGAAATGAATGAGTTCACTGATTGAATTTCTTTAGCGAAAGTCACTTTTGATGAACTGATCTTATTTTCATCCATCCACTTTTTAAAGATTGGATAGTGTACATATTTGTCATCTAAAGTGATTAAAGAGTACTCATTTAACATATCTAAGGTAATAACATCTTTTTCAGCTAGTGGATGTGTCTTGGACACACACACAGATAAAGGTCTAGAGTCTAATGGATAGATTTCTGCCCAATTTTCATCAAGATCAAATGATTCTAATCCAATAATAGCTGCTGATACGCGCCCTTCTTCTAACAATTGAAGCATATAACTAGAGCTTTCATCTTCGATTAAATTAATGGAAGGAACATATTTAGCTAAGTTTGGCATAATTTGAGGTAAGAAATAGCCACCAATAGTTGGTAAGAAGCCAAAGCTCACTTCATTTGATTCAATCGTCTTCATTTCATTCTTTGTTTGATCTAAAATATCAATGATTTGGTTAGCTCGTTCATACAAAATCTTACCAGTAGGAGTAAGTGCAAAACTTTTTGTTGATCGATCACGAGTGATTAGTTTTGAATCAAACTCCTCTTCTAAGCGTTTTAAGGCTATTGAGATAGAAGGCTGTGAAACATAAAAAGCTTCAGCCGTTTTAGTAAAACTAGAACAGTCAGCTAAGTATCGATAATAAATTAAATCTTGTATCTTCATAATCTTCTCCATAAATCGTTTTTAAATAATCTAATATATTCAGTACTTATTAGTATATTTTATAATAGCATATTTTTTGCCGTCTGATAAGAACTTATAGTTTTAAAATACGGTAAGTCCTTTATTCTCTTATATATACTATAACATATTGCAGAAAACTTACGTATGTGAATAATCATACAAATAAAAGTTGTGTTGTCTATTATATTTATTTATAAGGTGATAACAACTTCATATTTCGTATGATTAATTCCTATGATATGATTAAACCAACAAATGAAAAGGCTTTCAGAAAAATCGAAAAAGAGAAAAGGATGTATATAAATTGAAGTATTTTAAACAGTTACTTTATATTTTCTTCTTCTCCTTATTAGGAGAGATTGTTTCCATTATACTACCGTTTAGTGTTCCTGGTAGTGTTGCGGGAATGATTTTACTGTTTATTGCTCTACACACCAGACTACTTAAAATAGAGAAAGTTGAAGAAGTAGGTGATTGGTTAGTTAATAATATGGCGATCTTCTTTGTACCTGCTGGGATTGGTTTAATGACTAACTTCGATATCATCGGTGAAACATGGTGGCAATTACTTATCATAATTGTTATTTCAGCAACATTAATGATGTGGTTTGTCGGATTTATTACTCAATTTATGATGGATCATAGTTCTAATAAAAAGGAGGTTAAACCATGATTGACACACTTTCGCTCAATCCTTTTACAGGGATTGTTTTAACCCTCTTTTTCTACTTACTAGGTGCAAAGCTAAATAAGAAGTGGTCAAATCCATTATTCACACCACTTATTTTTGCAATTTTATGTGTGATGGGGTTGCTTTTAATTACTGACGTTTCTTATGATGAATATATGATTGGTGGTCAATACTTTCATATTTGGGTTACACCAGCAACAGTAGCGTTAGCTATTAAACTAGAACGTAATTATAACTATTTAAAAGAAAATTATAAAGCTATATTAAGTGGGATTTTTGTCGGCGTATTATTTCATACAATGATTATTTTAGGGTTATCTATTTTATTTGAATTTAATGGTGAACTATTCGCTACATTGTATCCTAAGTCAGTAACCACAGCAGTGGCACTAGGAGTTTCTGAATCTATGGGTGGTATTGTATCACTAACCGTTGCTATCGTAGTCTTTACTGGGATATTAGGGGCCGTTATTGCACCAACGTTATTTAGAATAACAAAAATTACTCACCCGGTTGCACAAGGGATCGCCATTGGTTCAAGTTCACATGCTATGGGAACAACAAAAGCCATCGAGATGGGTGAAATCCAAGGAGCTATGTCTGGATTAGCGATTGTTGTTACTGGAGTTACAGTCGTTATCTTTATCCCATTAGCAGAAATTTTATTAACAATGTTCTTTTAAAAATAACAATTAAGGAGAAATGAAAAAATGTCAATAAATTATAATGCACCAAAAGTTGTTAAGGAATTAGAAATTATTAATACGTATGAATTAGAAGAAAAAGCAGAAAAAGTCGTGCCTAAAGGTGGGTATGGTTATATCTCAGGAGGATCAGGAGATGAATTCACATTAAAACGTAACACAGAATGTTGGAATAACTATGGGATCATTCCACGTATGTTAGCAGATGTAGAAAAACCGGATACGTCAACTTCTATCATTGGACATGATTTAAAAGTACCATTCATTATGGCGCCGATTGCAGCTCATGGCTTAGCTCATGAGTCAAAAGAAGCAGGAACAGCAAAAGGAATCTCAGAATTTGGTGGGACAATCATGTCAATCAGTGCTTATTCAGGTGCGAAATTTGAAGAAATTGATGAAGGATTGAATGGTAATGATCGTTGGTTCCAAATTTATATGTCTAAAGATGATGAATTAAACAAGAATATTATAGATGAAGCTAAAGCAGACGGTGCAACGGCTATTATTTTAACGGCTGACGCTACTGTGTCTGGTAACCGAGACACAGATGATCGTAATAAATTTGTGTATCCATTTGGTATGCCTATTGTTTCAAGATACCTAAAAGGTGGGGCAAAGAATATGTCCTTGAATAATATCTATGCACAGTCAAAACAAAAAATTAGTATTCTCGATGTACGTTTCTTAGCTGAATATTCTGGATTACCTGTATTTGTTAAAGGTGTTCAAGCTCCTGAAGATGCATTAGCAGCAATTGGAGCAGGAGCAGCAGGTATTTGGGTATCAAACCATGGTGGACGTCAATTAGACGGTGCGCCAGGATCATTTGAAACATTAAAAGAGATTTCAGAAGCTGTTCAAGGGAGAGTACCTATTGTTTTTGACAGTGGCATTCGACGTGGCGAACACATATTTAAAGCATTAGCACATGGTGCTGATATTGTCGCAATTGGACGTCCTGTACTCTATGGACTAGCTTTAGGTGGATGGAAAGGTGTTCAGTCTGTATTTGAGTATTTCCAAAAAGACTTAGAACGTGTCATGCAGTTAGCTGGTACTCAAACAATTGATGACGTGAAAAATGCTCGTCTAATGGACATCAAAAACTAAATATATTAATGTAAAAAGTAGTTAAAACAAGTAAAAACTCCGTCAAAATCAAATTGATGGAGTTTTACTTGTTTATTTGATTTTATTAAGATAATCTAAACGTTCAAAACGATCTGAATTGGTTATGACAACGAGTATGGATCCTTTTTCGATAATAGTGTCATTTGCCATCGTATAATCAATGGGACTATCAGAATCATATTTAATTCCGATAACGTTTAATTCATATTTTTTTCGTAAATCTAGTTCTTTTACTGTTTTTCCAAGCCAGCTCTTAGGTGCTTTAAATTCAATGATGGACATCGTATCGTCTAAATCAATAACATCCAAAATGTGGTGTTTAATTAAGCTACGAGCGGTTCGAATACCCATTTCATGTTCAGGTCGTATAACTTGTGTGGCACCTACTTCAAGCATGATATCCATATAGGTTCTGTTTTTTGATTTTGCAATAATTTCTTTGACACCTAATTTTTTAAGACACATGATTGCTAATACACTAGCTTCAAGAGAAGTACCAGTTGCAATGACTACTCGGTCACACTGGTCAATTCCAATACTTTTAAGGAGTTCATAATCAGTAAAGTCACCCACAACTCCTTTAACAAGGTATTGTTCTACTCTGTCAACATTTGACTCAAGACGATCAACAGCAATGACACTATGGTCTTGGCTCCCTAATTCTTTAGCTATTGTTGATCCAAATATTCCAAGTCCTAAAATTCCAATCGTTTTGTTCATATATAAGCTCCCTATCCAATTAAAATATCGCCTTTAGCGTATTGAATGTCAATACGTTTTCTTCTTTTTATCTGTAGTGCTGTAAATGCAGTAATAGGCCCTAAGCGTCCAATAAACATGTATATCATCAAAATACATTGACTCCATTTAGACAATGTTGGTGTCAGATCAGCTGAAACACCAACTGTAGCTAGAGCAGAAATAACTTCAAAAATAATATATTCTAACATAACTCCGTGATCAAAAATAGCAATCATAAAGCTACCAAATAACACAAGAATAATAAACGTTGTGCCAATGACTAAGGCTTTTTTAGCTACTTGGCGATCAATCGTATGGTTTTTGTAAGTGATATACTTGCTTTGAGTAATTTCGCTTTTAATAATAGAATAGATTAACATCACAGACGCTGTTTTGACGCCTCCTGCAGTTCCGCCAGGTGAACCACCAATAAACATAAGAACATAAAACAAAATAAAGCTTGAAGAATAAATCATTGTGAAATTTACTGTAGAAAAACCGGCAGTACGCATTGTAGTTGACTGAAAGAAACTCGTTTGCAGTTTGTCAATTAATGTATACTGACCAATTGTTAAATCATTTGACCACTCTGTCCATAAAAAGAGTAATGTACCAAAAACTAGTAAAAAAAGCGTCATATTTAAGACTAATTTTGTATGAAGAGATAACTTTGTATAACGTGACCGAAATCCAGCCACACCTCTAGATGACATATATTCTTTAAAATTTTCACGGAGATCAAACCAGACTGAAAACCCAAGGCCACCAGAGATGATTAATACTGGTATGACAATTGTAATAATAGGATTTGTAGCGAACTGTTGTAAACTTTCAGTTCCAAAATTATCAAATCCAGCATTATTAAAAGCTGATACCGCAATAAATATTGAAGTGAAAATTCCTTTACCCCATCCGTGAATGGGGACAAAGACAAATGTTAAAAAGAAAGCGCCAAGTGACTCTAAAATGAGCGTAAATTTAATGATCATAAATAAAAATTCTTGGAAGTTTGTTAAGTCTACTCGATTTAACGCTTCGGTTAAGGTAATACTTTGATCTAAACCAATACCTTGTTTAAACTTTAAAAAAATTGATGCGACAATTGTCAAAAGTCCTAAACCACCAAGTTTCATTAATAGGATGCACACGATTTGTCCAAAAAGGTTATACGTTAAATAGACAGGTTGGGTATAAAGGCCTGTCACACAAACCATCGAAACAGCAGTAAATAAGTGATCAAAATACGTGGCTTCTGAAGTTGATATTTGAGAAATGGGTAACGAAAGTAAGATTGACCCAACTATTATAACGATAAGAAAACTAAATGCAATCTTAAACGGAATGCTCAGCTTATTAAACTGATTTGATATCATTTCAATGCATCTTCTCCTAACTATAAGTAACAAAATGATACTCCTAAATAGTTAGGAATACAACAATGTTCTTAATTATTCTATGAAAATATTTTTGGATTATAGTCATTTAAATAATAAAAAATAACAGCTTTTACACTGTTATTTTTATATCATTCAACTAGTTAATATCAAATTCAGGATTATCATCAAGATTTTGATCATCTAATGCTTCATCTAGTTCGTCTGCAGGGATGACTTCATCGTGATCGGGTTCTTGGGTAGTCCCTTGAACATTGCCTAAATCTGTGTCTTCTAAAACGTTATTAGGCACATCATCTAGCGAACCTTCATCAACTTGAGTAGGCTCCGCTCCATGGACTTCACCTTCATTTAAATCACGCTCTTCCAATTCTTGTTCAATTTCAGCAATTGTACGAGCTAATTCGGCTTCTTGTTCAATCATCATTTGTCGTTCGTGTTCAGCTTGTAATTTTGATTCGTTATAAGATGCTTTCACATCTTCTTTTAAATTTGTTGCATAGACTTTTGCGTCATCAAGCTGTTTTTCAGCTTCACGTTTTATATCTTTACGTAACTCTTTACCAGATTTAGGTGCAAATAATAAGGCACCGAGAGCTGATCCAACAGTTAATAGAATAGTTTTAGATAATTTTACTTTTGGCATATTCATTCGCTCCTTTAGTTATGAACTGTAACGTGCTTTTTGTTTGTTTAGAGTACGTTTCACAGTTCCTTGTAAAATGTTAAGATACTTAGGTCCGTCTTCTTTAATCGTTTGTACTAAATCATCAGAGTTATCTTTAGATAATTGAGCACCGTGTTCTTTTAAAAACTGTAAAGAATCACTGAGTGAATTAAATTCAGCTTGCAAATCTTCAATATTACTAAACTTTTGATTTGTGTTAATTTTAACTAAATTAACTCGCTCTTGAATAACTTGTACTTTATTTTGAAGGCGCTCACCATCTTTACTATATCGACTAACAGTATTTTCAACATCTTCTTTTAGTTTATTGAAGTTATTTAATGTCGGCGAAACTTTCTTAGAAGCAATAACCCCAACAACAACTAAAACAACTAATGAAACGACTAAAATTGAGAGTGCAATTATATAACCAGTAGACATGGTATCCTCCTAACTATAATTTAAAGCAAAACTTGTAAAAATATCAGCAAAAATTACTTTAATTAGTTAAAAATTATGTAACTAAAGAATACCACGAATTAACTATCTCGACAAATAATAAACATATTGAATGCTATGATATAAATTGTTATGATAATTAAAATTAGGTAACACTAGTGGGGTATATACATATGAAAGAAGATATAAATAATTTAAGTTTAACTGCTGTTTGTGACGGAGAAGTGATTTCTGTTGAAGATGTAGAGGATATTATCTTCTCTAAAAAAATGATTGGTGATGGTTACGCTATATTACCAAAAAACGGGAAGATTTATTCACCAGTAGATGGACTCATTAATGAAGTAGCAGCGACAAAGCATGCTTACTATATTAATTTAGATGATGATAATAAGATATTGATTCATATCGGCGAAGATACTTTATTACTTAATGGTAGAGGTTTCACTGTTAATGTTGAAAATGGTATGAAAGTCAGTAAAGGTGATTTATTAGGAACGGTTGATTTAGACTTAATGAAAAAAGAAAATCATACTATTGTCATTTCAATTATCTTTCTTTACAATAGCGAGAATGTTGTTGAAGTAAGAACTTATCCACAAAAAGATGCGAAGGCCGTTGAAACACTGGCGTGTGATATTAAATATAAGAGTTTACAATGATGTAGAATATTTTGATAAATTGAAAGAGAAATTCTAATAAGGTATAATACTAATGATTGTGAGTATTTCCCTTAAAAAGGAGGACGTTCAAAAGTGAAAAAAATTCTAGTCGTAGACGATGAGAAGCCAATCTCCGATATTGTAAAATTTAACCTTGAAAAAGAAGGTTATGAAGTGGTTGTTGCTTATGATGGAGAAGAAGCTATTCAACAAACAGAAAAAGAGAATCCCGATTTAATTGTATTAGACTTAATGCTTCCCAAAAAGGACGGATTAGAGGTAACTCGAGAAGTTCGTAAGACCCATGATATGCCAATTATTATGGTGACAGCGAAAGATCAAGAAATTGATAAAGTCCTTGGTTTAGAGATGGGCGCTGATGACTATGTCACAAAACCATTTTCTAACAGAGAACTCGTCGCGCGAGTTAAAGCTAGTCTAAGACGTCAATCGGTAGTTAATAACGCTGAAGAGACTCAAGATGATAACTCTGATATTGTCATTGGTGACTTAACGATTCACCCTGACGCTTATATCATATCTAAGTACGGTGAAACAGTTGAGCTAACGCATCGCGAATTTGAGTTGTTACACTACTTAGCTCGTTATAAAGGTCAAGTTATGACACGTGAGAACCTACTTGAAACGGTATGGGGTTATGATTATTTTGGTGACGTACGTACAGTTGATGTAACAGTTAGACGTTTAAGAGAAAAGATAGAAGATAATCCAAGTCATCCGAACTATTTAGTCACTAGACGAGGGGTAGGATACTACCTAAGAGATCCTGAAAATCAAGGGAGCTAATATTATGGGAAAAAAGGTAAAAAAAGAAAGTAGAATACCTTTTATAAGCTCGGTTAGTACCAAGATTATTTTTGTTATTGTTATGATATTAATATTCGCCCTACAATTTATTGGGGCGAATTTTATTACCCAAATTGAGCAGCAACTTATTACTAACTTTCATCAAGAGAGACAAAATCAAGTTAATTATATTAAAATAATGGTCAGACCTTACCTGGAAAGCTTACACGACCCAGATTCTAGTGAGGAAGTTGATCCACAAACGGAAATTAATAATTTAATTAATGATTATTCAGGATCATTAGTTACTAAATTAAGTATTATTGATACCGACAGTACAACTTTAGCACTTAGTGATAATACAAGCCAAGGATTAGTTGGACAGTTGACTGATGATGATAGTGCGCGTAATGCAGTTATCCAAGGTCAAAGTACCAGTCAACAAATTATTGATCCTGCGACTAATGAACGGCGCTATAAAGTGACTGAACCGGTCTATTCTAGTGAAGATAATTCGACAATTATCGGTGCAGTAAATTTAGAGAGTAATATCGAAACGGTCTATTCAGAAGTTGATGAGATTACCATTGTCTTTATTCAAGCGTCATTATTAGCCATAGTGATTTCCTTGATTCTAGCTAATATTGTTTCTAGGGCGTTTACTAAACCGATTATTGAGATGCAAGAACAGACGAAAAAGATTGCTGATGGTGATTATTCTGGTGCTCTTACCGTTTACGGTAGTGATGAATTAGGAAAATTATCAGCCCTGATCAATGACCTATCTGATGATGTATCATCTGCACAAGAGTCTATTGAATCAGAACGTCGTAGATTGGACAGTGTTTTGACAAACATGACAGACGGGGTTTTAGCGACTGACAGAAGAGGAAAAATAACGATCGTAAACCCTATGGGGGAGCGATTATTAAATGTTACTAAAGAAGAAATCGAAAATGAAGACATTCGAGATGTTTTAAAAATTGACAATCAAGTCAAATTACGTTCTTTGGTTACCACGGATAATGAACGTCTTATCGAAACGGGCGAAATGTTTGAAGGGCTACTTTTAAGAGCGACTTTCTCGGCCATTCAACGCGATTCAGGATTTATTAGCGGCTATGTGTGTGTGTTACATGATGTTACTGAACAACAACGGATTAATGATGAGCGCAAACAGTTTGTGTCCAACGTCTCTCATGAATTACGCACCCCATTAACAAGTATGCGCAGTTACATTGAGGCTTTAGCTGATGGTGCGTGGGAGAATCCTGAGTTAGCACCAAGATTCTTGAAAGTGACACAAGATGAAACAGATCGTATGATTCGAATGGTTCAAGATTTACTCCATCTTTCTAGAATTGATACCGGTAAAAGCCAATTAAATTTAGAAATGATTGATATTAAAGAATTATTCGATCGGGTGTTAAGTCGTTTTGACATGTTGATTAACTCTAATGAGTACAGTGACAAGACTTATTCCATTGATCGTCAAATAATGGACGAGACTGTTTTTGTTGAAATTGATACGGATCGCTTTATTCAAGTGTTAGATAATATTATGAATAATGCCATTAAATACTCACCCGATGGTAGTAAAATTACTGGTCGTATTAAACATAATAAATACACTAACCGCGTTGAAATTTCTATCACTGACCAAGGAATAGGTATCCCTCAGTCAGACTTAAATAAAGTGTTTTCGAGATTCTACCGCGTAGACAAAGCTCGATCAAGAGCTATGGGTGGTAGTGGTTTAGGTTTAGCTATTTCGAAAGAAGTTGTTGAACAACACGGAGGAAATATTTGGGTAAGAAGTGAAGAGAATGTTGGAACAACTGTCTATATTTCACTTCCAATCGTACCATATGATAATGAGGGGGATTGGGCATGAGTTATAGTAAACTAAAAAGAATACTTCTAGGAATTTTAATTATTTTAAGTATCTATCTCAGTTTTAGAATCTGGGTACCCAATATATCTGAGGTCGATAACAATGATATCCCAACAGAGAACCGAATCCCAGGCACTTTAGTAGACCGTGATATTCATGATGTTTATGCACCAAGGAATTTCATCTATCACGTTGAAGAATCCACTGACCGTGCTGTTGAATTGAAGCCAGAAGTCTTCAATGATGTCTATACGGACTTTGTTGATTCGCTTCTTCTAGAAGAACTCGAGCCAGGTGACACCATTCCTCATAACACATATTTCAATGCATTAGTAAACCAATCTGAAGTGATGGAATTTGTCTTTTCTGAATTAATTCCATTTGGTATATTAGCGGACAACTTTAATGAAATGCCTGTCGATTTAGCGGATACACAATTTAACCGTATTTTAATTGATTTAAACGATGATTCTTTGATACGTTTTTATAATACAAAATCAGAGATAATGGCTGATGTTGAAGTGAGCGATATGAATTTAGATTTATTGTCAGACCAAGTGAATGCAGACAATACACTTTATGATGTGTATTCACAGAGGTTCCAAGCAGATTTTGCCTATTTACCAGTTAATCCGGTGACATTAGATTCTCAAAGTTTTTTAGTTGAGCGATTACCGAATAATCTTTATACCTCCTACTTTTTCCCAGATCCATCTGATGTTGAGTTAAGGGTGTCTAATAATATTTCACGTTATATTGATCCATCGACGGAATTACGTATCAATAACTCAACTAACGTGTTAACCTATTTCAGTCAAATGAGTGATTTGAATGAATTGACACGATCAGATCGTTTTGTGACGAGCATTAATGAATTGAATACTGTGGAAAATTGGACGAACGCAATTAAATATGTTGGCATTAACGAGCAAACAAAAGAACTTTACTTTAGACGTTACTTTAATAACTATCCGATCTTTAGTGACGGTGATTTTTCATCAGTTAGTGAAGTAGCCGTATTTGAACAAGGCTTAAGTCATTTAAAACTACCATTACGAGTGATTCAGACACCGATTACGATTGAAGAGGATTCAGACAGAACACTAGCTTCAGGTATAGCTGTTGTGAATATCTTGAGTAACGTAATTGAACCGGATCAAATTCAGGATTTAGCTATCGGGTTTAAATGGGTTGATAGTGAAGAGTCTTCTCAAGTCGTAGAGTTTGAGCCTATGTGGTTCATTAAAGAAAGTGATGTTTGGACTGATGTTGAGAGTTATATAGAAGCAGAAGGGGGTTCGACTGATGGACTTTAGGAAAGTTGAAACCATTTTTATCATTGCTTTTGTATTTTTAAATATCTATTTATTTAATAGTTATATAAATCGATCTAATCTACATCAAGCAACCTCATTTACCGATCAAGTCAATGTGGTTGATCAAATTAACCAGACTGACATTGAATTACCGGCTTTTGACGAAATAAATCACGATGTTTATACGGTTCAAGCAAATAATAATGATCGTTTAGCTGAGATGGCAACGAGTTTGGAAGGCCAAGCAGGGTCGATTTCTAGCGATGGATCATACTATACTAGTTTCTTAACGAACCCAATTGAATTAGAAGGTAACCGTAGCGATGGGTTTACCGAAGAGGATATTAATAAAATTAAAGCGTTTATTAACTCTGATCGTGTTATTCTCGGTGAAGAGTATTCTTACGGTGAGTACGATATGAAAGGTAGCCAATTCTTGTTCTACCATAATATTAATGGGATTCCAATTATGGACGGTACCTCTCAGATTTCATTATTTACTGATTCAAATAGTGATATCTTTTCTTATCATCAACTATATGCGGGGACGACGATTCAACAAGGAGATGAACAAGAGACCATTACAGACTTAGATGCTGTTAAAATCTTGTTCCAAAATAATGATATTCCTCCAGGATCAGTTGTTGAAAAACCGATTTTATCTTATCATCGCACATTACAATTGGAGGACTTAAGTATGTATACCCCAGTATGGGTCGTACGTATTCAATCTACTTCAGGAGATGAAACACTGCGAGTTCATGCACTGAATGAATCAATTATTAGAGAGTCAGTTAATTTACCCACTGTAGATGATAATCAAAATGCAAATGACCAAAATCAAGAACAAGATGCTACACCAGAATAAATGAGAAGCAGTCGAGTCATAAATATCGACTGCTTTTATTTGAACAGATGTTGTATTTAATTTAAACTAAGAAATAATATTATCGTAGAAATAGGAGAGTAGTCATGTTGAATCATTCAACTGACGACATGCGCATTAGTATTTTAGCTAGTGGCAGTACAGGAAATATGACGTATGTCGAAACAGATAAAACAAAATTACTAGTAGATTGTGGATTTAGTGGCAAAAAAGCCATTGAATTGCTGTCTAAAATTGACAGAAAACCCGAAGATTTAGACGGGATTTTAATCACACATGAACACAGCGACCATATTAAAGGGATCGGTGTGTTATCTCGTAAATTCGATTTAGACATTTATGCCAATGATGAAACTTGGCAAGCAATGGAACATAAGATTGGAAAGATTAACAAGGATAATCGCCATCATTTCTTTAAAGATGAAACAAAAACTATTAAAGACCTTGATATTTCTAGTTTTGGCGTGTCACATGATGCTGCAAATCCTCAATTTTATACATTCCAGAAGAATGGTAAACGATTTGTGATGCTAACAGATACTGGTTATGTGAGTGACCGCATGCGAGCATATTTAAAGAATGCTGATGCCTATTTATTCGAAAGTAACCATGATCTTGCGATGTTACGCATGGGGCGTTATCCTTGGTCTCTTAAACAACGTATTATTAGTGACAAAGGACACCTGTCTAATGAAGATGGCGCATTAGCATTGGCAGAAATCGTTGGTGATCGAACGAAGAACGTTTATCTTGGTCACTTAAGTATGGAAAATAATATGAAAAGTATTGCTCATTCAACCGTTGAAGAAATATTAATTCGAAAAGATACTGGTGTAAACTATCAATATGAATTGCATGACACTGATCCATATGAACCATGTCCATTAATTACATTGTAAAATAAAGAAATTTATAAATTTTTTTCACGTCTTTTTCAAAACTATTCGATAAACTGTGTATTGAGTTAGTCAGAATTGGAGAGGATTGCTATGAATAAACGTTTAAAATCACTATTGTATATGGGTGCTGCATCTACAACACTAATTGGATGTACAACGATAAATGAAGATACTCAAACTCAAGAAGAACAAACTGAAGAACCACAACCAGCCCAAGAGAAAGAGGCTGGTGAAACACAAGTATCCGAGGTTAAGGTCTCTGTCGAAAGTGATATCACTGAGGCTGTGAAAGAAGTTGAGAACTCAGTTGTGACTATTATTAATAAGCAGCGAGCTCAAGACCCACTTAGTCAGTTTGGAATAGAAAATCCACAAGATACTTATGAAGAAGGCGATCTAGATGAAGCGGGAACTGGTAGTGGTGCCGTTTATCGTACTGATGGAGATCAAGCCTTTGTCTTCACAAATAATCACGTTGTTGCAGGGTCAGATGCCATTGAAGTAATGTTTAGCGACGGTGAAATTGTTGAAGCAGAAATTGTTGGTGCTGATGAATATACTGACCTAGCTGTCCTTTCCATTGATGCTGAACATGTTGAATCAGTAGCTGAATTCGGTGATTCAAAAGAATTAACTCTTGGTGAACCAGCTATTGCCGTTGGATCACCTTTAGGTGGCGATTTCGCCTTATCTGTAACTTCTGGGGTGGTATCTGGTGTGAATCGTACTGTGCCGGTTGATAATGACCGTGATGGAACAATTGATTGGGAAATGACTGCCATTCAAACAGATGCGGCAATTAACCCTGGTAACTCTGGTGGCCCATTAGTAAACGTAAATGGTCAAGTCATTGGTATTAACTCGATGAAAATTTCATCAAATGTTGTAGAAGGTATGGGATTTGCAATACCAAGTAATGATGCAGTAAGCATTATCAATGAACTTGAAACGAATGGTGAAATTAACCGTCCAGTTTTAGGCGTTTCATTACTTGACTCCAATTTACTTAACGATCAACAAATAGCTGAAATAACAGGTAGCAATGAACCAATCGATCAGGGAGCTATCGTAGTGGAAGTTGCTTCAGATTCGGCTGCAGCTGAAGCGGATATTCAAGCTGGCGACGTGTTCACTTCATTTAACGGTGAACCAGTTAAAAATAGTATGGAACTTAAACAGGCTGTTTATACAACGCGTATCGGTGACACAGTTGAAGCAGAAATTATTCGTGATGGCGAACCAATGACTGTATCAATTACTATGAAAGAAGAAGAAATGTCAGTAATGTAAAAATTAAAATAAATCCAGAAGTTATTTGTAACTTCTGGATTATTTTATTGAAAAAATCGTGTTAATATATCAGTTGTGAACAATGTTATCCACAATGTGTACAACTAGAGTTAAATCCGATAATCATGGGGTTAATCTATCCACAAGTAAGTATTAACAGTGGATTACTCTTTTATTGTAATAATTATAAAGTGAGAAAACATTGATATAACAATGTTTCTGTGATTTAATAAAAAAGAGAATTGTGAAAAGAAAATGTGGATAACTTGTAGTGGAAAAGTCAAAAATGTAGATGTTCGGTAATAAATACTGTAATAAAGGCATTAGAAATTTATAAAGGGAACATAGTTGTTAACAACTGTGGATAACCTTGTGTAAAACGAGTGAATAAAGGGGAAATAATTGTGCAAATAACCTTAATAACGGTTGGTAAATTAAAAGAAAAGTATTTAAAAAAAGGCATTGAAGAATATGCCAAACGCTTAGGCGCCTACACAAAGTTCAAAATCATCGAAGTTAATGATGAACATGCTCCAGAAAGCTTAAGTGAAGCAGAAATGGATAAAGTAAAATTAACTGAAGGTGAACGCATTCTTAAGAAAATTAGCGATCAAGAATATGTGTATGCACTGGATTTAAGAGGTAAGGAACGAACTTCTGAACAATTTGCTAAAGAAATTGAAGATAAGATGATTCATGGTAAGAGTAAGATCACTTTTGTGATTGGTGGATCTTTAGGTTTAAGTCAACTCGTTTTAGATCGTAGCCAAGCTCAAATTTCATTTGGAAAGATGACTTATCCACATCAGCTGATGCGACTAATTTTAACAGAACAGATTTACCGTGCTTTTAAAATAATTAAAAATGAGCCGTATCACAAATAGATGAGGTTTTTTCGTAAAACCACAGCACAATCTGATGCGGGTTCGACTATAGGTGCCTTTATATTGTTTCCTAATAAGCGTATAAATGGTAAACACACAATAAATCAAGCCAGGGGCATAAATGCTTTAATTAATGATCGATTCGACTTAACGTTAGAGTGTATTCGACGTTATTATAAAGAAGAGAAAAGTCCCTTGTATGAAACCATACTAAGGTATAATTGTTTCTTTGATTTATTTGAAACCTTTGAAGGGTATGTTAATTTCTTCTTACTAAATGACTTATTGGATAATCATGGCAATATAAAGTTTTACTTGCCATTTGATGAATTTAAAAAAAGACCACAATTTAATGATGTCAGCGAATATCTTGTTTATAAAGAAAGAACGATGAATTTTATTGAGGCACGGAATAAGCGTATTGAAAATAAAATGGAATCCAAATAAAGATGTCAGTTGTGACTTAGTGTTTAGAGAGGAAATTTATGATAAATAGGTGATTAATTAGTTAAAAATATTGATAACGATTACATCAAAGGGTAAAATCTTATTATATCGAATATGATGATTAATATATCCCCAAATTCGTAATCAAAACATGTCCTATAATGAATAAAAAATTAAGGTGGGATTATGATGAAAGAATGGTACAAAAATAAAAGGCAATCAGTTGAAGACAAAAGACATGCGAAAAAGATCATGGATGACCAACCACTAGAATTGGAAATAACGGAAGAGATAGAAGAGGCAGATGAGATAGAAGAAGAAACCGAATTTAACTCATTCTTTGAAGAAGTACTCAATAAATTTCCAAAGAAATATTCAACAATTATTCTCAATACTTACGATAAAACGAGAGTCCAAGCTGAGAAAGTTTTGGCTGATAGTAAAACGAAATTTGA